>JAXDKX010000380.1:0-7451 GCA_034666905.1 Chloroflexota bacterium
TCAGTCGTGACGGCTGAACCGCTGCTGCGGCCGAAGCGTCAGCCGCAGCAGCGTTCCGAACGGTGTAAGCGCGACGTGGATCGGCGTCGGCGCCCGACCACCGCGAGAGCGACGGCACCCGCGAGGATGCCGGCGAGCATGGCCAGACCGGCCGCGCCGCCATCCTGGCCAGGCGCTGCCGGCTGGATGGTCGAGGTCGGCGGAACGGTTGTCCGCGCCGTCGGAGCGGCCGTCGCGGGTGCCGGCGGTGCGACGGTCGGTGCGGCAGTTGCCGCCGGCGGGGCCACGGTGACCCCGATCTGGCCGCGAATCTCGCCGCCGGGATTCGCTGCCGTGTGGAGGTTGAAGTAGGTGGCGCCGGCACGGATCGCGGCGACCGCCTGGGCAAACGTCGTGATCGTGCCCGACGCAGCGAAGTTTGCCGTGGTCAGGGTCCCGCTCATCGGACTCGGACCGGCCACCAGCGGCAGGATCACGCCGCCCGCGACGCCCGCGACGCCGGTGTGGATGTGCGCGGCCGCGACGGGGCCGGACAGGCCGCTATAGGTCACCAGGTAGGTGATCGTGCTGCCGTCGGCGCTGATCACGGCCAGGCCCGAGCCGGTGCCAGCGGTCGAGACGACGGGGACTTCCTGGGTGCCGTTGAGGGCAGCGAAGTAGGCGTCGCCTGCGGCCAGGATCTGGCCGCGGATCTCGCCGCCCGGGTTCGCCGTCGTGTGCAGGTTGAAGTAGGTCGTGCCCGCGCGGATCGCCGCAACAGCCTCGGCAAAGGTCGTGACGGAACCGGACGCCGCGAAATTGGCGGCCGTGAGGGTCCCGGTCATGGGGCTGGGGCCAACGACGAGGGGCAGGATGACGCCGCCCGCAACGCCCGCGGCGCCGGTATGGATATGGGCTGCGTTGACGGTCCCTGAGAGCCCGCTGTACGTCACGATGTACGTGATCGTGCTGCCGTCGGCGCTGATGACCGCCGTGCCCTGGCCGGTCGCGGCGGTGGCGACGGCGGGAACTTCCTGGGCGCCGCTGAGCGGCCCGCCGAACGCTGGCTGCGTGGGATCGACGGCGAATGCCGTGGACGGCGCCGCCACCAGGGCCAGTGCTGCGAAGATCAAGGCCAGACGCTGACGCATTGCTCGCTCCTTCCTCTTCAAGTGGCCGCCCGATTGGGGCACGGTCACGGCCGGTACCTGCCGGTACGACGGAAGCGCACGTTCCGGTTTTGCCATTTCCGCAAACCATGAACGTCGCGCCGTCGTATCACTCCCCGATGGCTGAACAGGCGAGATCGCAGCGCGGCACGGGACGCATCCCGGCAGGCTTGCTTGCCGCGATCGTCGCGGGTCTCCTCCTGCTGGCGGCAGGATCGGTCCAGGCCGCCACCATCACGGTAGCCGCCGTGAACTACGAGTACAAGCCCGCTTCCCGGACGATCGCCGTCGGCGACGTGGTTCGCTGGACCGTTTCGGGTGACCCACACTCAGCGACGTCCGACACCGGCCTGTTCGATTCAGGTGTGCTGAATCCGGGTGGCTCGTTCCAGTTCAGGTTTACCGCGGCCGGCACATACCACTATCACTGCCTGGTCCACCCGGAGCAGATGTTCGGCGTGATCGTGGTCAAGGCCGCTGCCACGGCGAAGCCGACGGTCCGGCCGACCCCGCGACCAACCGTGCAGCCAACGGCGAGGCCGACTCCACGCCAGACGCCGAGCCCGCCGCCGACCCCGACCGCTCCGCCCACCTCGACCCCGTCGCCAGCCGAAGCGGCAACGCCGTCGGCAGTTCCATCGACATCCGAGGCCGCATCTGAGGCGCTCGTGGAATCGGCCGTGCCATCGAATGCTGCCGCGTCTCCCGGCCCCGGCGCCCCAACTCCAACCAGCGCGAGTGACCCAACGCCAATCGTGGTCGTGGTCGTCGTGCTCGGAATCGTGGCCGGTGCGGGCCTCCTCTTCGCCCGCCGACGCCGTGTGACCTAGGGTCTGCCGGGACCGCTCTCGGCTGAGTCGTCGGTGACCCGGACCTGCTCGTCACAGGCCCTGCACCTGTAGATCCGGCCCTTCGCCCAGGCCCGTTCTGGATCGTGCTCGGCCGGGTCGTGGTGGCTCGTGTCCGGTTCGAGCCTGCTCCATGAGCCGTCGCTGTGGCGGTGCTCCAGGCGGAGCAAGAGCTCACTGTTCAGCTGAAACATCGAGTGGACCTCCTGTCAGGTCGATGGTGACGCCGGCTCGCTATTGGCACAAGGCCCCGCCGCCATTACTCATGAGGCGCCCGAATCAATCGTCCCCGCCGCGAGATGGCGTGCGTCGCCAGGGCGGCCACGCCCATGGCCACGATCGCTCGCTCGGCCGTCGGAAGCGGCCGGACCGCCGTCAGGAATTGCTCCGCCCGAGCCCGATCGACGACCCGCAGGACGGCATGGCCGCGCGGGGTCAGTCGCAGGGTCCGTTGGCGCTTGTCCTCCGGCTCCTGGTGGCGTTCCACCAACCGGCGTCGGACGAGCCCGTCGACGAGCCGGCTCGTGGCCGACGGCGATCGCCCGATGGACTCGGCCAGTTCCCCCACCGTCAGCGTCCCGCCGTCGGCCAGCACGTACAGGCCAGCGAGCTGGGTGAAACCGAGTCGGAGCTCCCCGAGCTGGCCGGCAAAGCCGATGACCAGCTCGCGCCAGAGCGCCCTGCCCATGGCGACGCGCTCGCTGATCTGGCGGACATTGGGGAGGCGGTTGCCGGCTGCCAGGACCGGGGCCGAGAGGTCGGCCTCGAAGCGCTGGGCGATCGATCGGACCGGTGCGGGGCGGCTCACGGGACGCGCTGCTGATCGGTTGGCTGGCACGTTCCAAGCGTACGGGCCGCTCGAGACGTATGCAACCGTGCATGCGAGTCGCTAGGAGGGGCGCCCCGGGCGCCTACGCTCCCGGAGATGACGTCGTTCGCCCTCGTGTTCCCCGGCCAGGGGTCGCAGTCGGTCGGCATGGGCCGCCTGGTCGCCGAATCCTCGCCCGCCGCCGCTGCCGTTTTCGGCGCCGCCGATCGCGCGCTCGACGAGCCGATCAGCGGTCTCGCGTGGGACGGCCCGGCAGAACAGCTCGACCGCACCGAGAACGCGCAACCCGCTCTCCTGGTCGCGTCGATCGCGATCCTCGCCGCGCTGCGGGAACGATGGTCCGCGGAAGGCCTCGTCGCGCCGGCCCCGAGGTTCGCGGCCGGGCATTCGATGGGCCAGTACTCGGCCCTCGTCGCGGCCGGTGCCCTCTCGCTCGAAGATGGGGTCCGGCTCGTGCGCGAGCGCGGCCGCCTGATGCAGGCCTCCGGCCAGGGTCGCGACGGAGCCATGGCGGCCCTGATCGGGCTCGACGATGCGCGGCTCCCCGAATTGGTCGCCGCTGCCTCCAAGGCCGGGGTCTTCGTCGTCGCCAATCGCAATGCCCCGGGCCAGGTTGTCGTGTCGGGCGATCGCGCGGCCATCGACGCCGGAGCCGAGCTGGCTCGATCAATGGGCGCAAAGCGCGCGATCGTCTTGCCGGTCTCGGTCGCCGCCCACTCGCCATTGATGGTCGAGGCGGCCGCTGGCATGCGCCGCGCCCTGGCCGATATCGAATTCCACGATCCCGAGCCCGCCCTGCTGGCGAATGCCGACGGCCACCCGCTCACCACCGCCGAGAGCTGCCGTGCGGAGCTCGTCGAGCACCTGACGGCCGGTGTCGACTGGATCCGGATCGTCCAACAGATGACCGCGGCCGGCGTCACGACCTTCGTCGAGGTTGGCCCCGGCCGCGTCCTGACCGGCCTGATCAAGCGAATCGCCCCCGATGCGGAACTGATCTCCGCGGACGACCCGGCCTCGGCCAGTCGGCTGCTGGAACTCGCCGCCATTCCCGCCTGAACTGACCACGCTCGAAGGAGAACTGCACCTTGCGCAAGCCCGACTACGATCGACGCGTCGCCGTCACCGGCCTCGGGGTCATCAGCCCCGTTGGCAACGACGTCGAGACTGCCTGGTCCAACCTGCTGAGCGGGGTGTCCGGGCTCGGGCCGATCACGAAGTTCGACACGACCCCGTACGAGGCCAAGCTGGCCGGCGAGGTCCGCGACTTCACGGCCGCGGAATGGATGGACGCCAAGGCGGCTCGCCGAAGCGAGTCGAGCATGCACTTCGGCGTGGCCGCGGCCAAGCAGGCCCTGGCCGATTCGGGCTTCGAGCTGACCGACGAGAACCGGACGGAGGTCGGCGTGATCTTCGGCTCGGGCGCCGGCGGACAGACGCTGATGATCGACAACTACGCGACGCTGCATGATCGGGGTCCCCGGGCCGTCAGCCCAACCTTCATCGCCAATGCGCTGGTCGACAGCTGTTCCGGGATGATCGCAATCGAGACCGGCGCCATCGGGCATAACGTCTGCATGGTCTCGGCCTGCGCGACCGGCACGCACAACGTCGGTGAGGCGGCCGAGGCCATCCGCCGTGGCGACTGCATCGCCGTGATCAGCGGTTCGACCGAGGCGCCGCTGCTCGAAGTCGGGCACGCCGGCTTCTCGAACATGCGTGGGATGGGCATGCCGCGGCCCGGCGAGGGACCCGAGACCGTCTCGCGGCCATTCGATCGAACGCGCGACGGCTTCGTCCTCGGCGAGGGCGCTGGCTCGCTGTTCCTCGAGGATCTCGAGCTCGCGAAGGCTCGCGGTGCGCGGATCTACGCCGAGGTCGTCGGCTACGGATCCGCGGCCGATGGCTGGGACATGATCCAGCCGATCGAGGCGGGAATCGGTGCCGCGCGAGCCATGAAGATGGCGCTCGAACGGCGGGGCGTCCCCGGCGAGGAAGTCGATCTGATCAACCCGCACGGAACGTCCACCCCGCTCGGCGACAAGCGCGAGACCGAGGCGATCTGGACGGTCTTCGGGCCGCGCGCGTCCGGGTCGAAGCGGTCGCTGGCGATCAGCGCCACGAAGTCGATGACCGGCCACATGATGGGTGCGGCAGGGGCGTTCGAAGCGTTCGCGGCCGTGAAGTCCGTCGCCGAGCAGTGCGTACCTGCCACGATCAACTACCGGGACGTGGATCCCGATTGCGACCTGTGGATCGTCACCGAGACGGCCGCCATGCCGATCCGGTACGCGTTGTCCAACAACATCGGCCTGGGTGGGCACAACGGCGCGGTCATCTTCAAGCGCTACGACGGCGACTGAGCGGCACGCGTCGGGGATCACTCCCTTTCGACAATGTCCCTTGGGTGATGGTCATGACCCAAGGGTGATGGCCTGGGCAAGCGATGGGGTTCAGTCGTCTCGGTCGTTCCAGTCGATCGGTGGTGGCTCAAGCCTCCTCGTGCCCGCGATCAGCGTTGCGCCGCGGGTTCGCCTGGTCCGACCATTCGGTGGAATCCGACCCGTCCCGGAGGGATGCGGGCACCTGCGAAATGTGAGATCGAGGCCCAGCGACACGGCGATCCGCGCCAGCATCTCCAGCCGGACGCCTTCGGCGAGCCCGTTCTCGATCATCGACCAGGTGGGCTGGCTCACGCCGGCGATGGCACTCAGGTGCGTCTGGGTCTGCATTTGGAGCAGGCGAGTATTTCTGAGGTCGACACCGAAATGCAGGATCACGTCCTCGACGGCGCCTGGCTGGTCGCGAAGGTCGTACGGCACCGTGCCATGTCAGCAGACGGCACTCAACCCATCCGCATCAACGCCTTACGTCGGGATCACCCGAGGCGACCGATTACCCAAGGGTGATCAACATCATCCAAGGGTGATCGAGGAGAAGGAGGTCCCGGCGCGCTATGCGCCCGGCTACAATCGCCCCTTGCCGAGCCACCGTGGGACCACCCTCCGGGGAGGACCGATTGCCTGAACAGGACCCCGCCCGTCGAGCGGTCGTGACCGGTCTGGGCGCGATCATGCCGATCGGCAACGACTTCCCGACCTACTGGGCGAATCTGAAGGCCGGCGTGACAGGAACGCGGCTCATCTCCAGCTTCGACACGACGGGCCACGAGGTTCGTATCGCGGCCGAGGTGCTCGGGTTCGATCCGACCACCGTGATGGATGCCAAGATGGCCCGTCGGATGAGCCGCTTCATTCACCTCGCGATGGCCGCCGGCAAGGAGGCGGTCGCCGACTCCGGCCTCGACCTCGCGGCCCTCAGCCAGGAGGAGCGCGACCGAATGGGCGTCGTCGTCAACACCGGCGGCGGCGGCATCGAACAGATCATCGACGGCACGCACGTGCACGACGCGAAGGGGCCGCGCTTCGTCAGCCCGTTCGCGGTGCCGGCGCTGTCGGGCTCCATGGCGGCCTGCATGCTGTCGATGGAATACGGCCTGACGGGTCCGGTCATCACCCAGGTGGCCGCCTGTGCGACCTCGGTCATTGCGTTTCACGATGCCCTGCGGCTGATCCAGACCGGCGAATGCGACGTGGTCCTCGCCGGTGGATCGGAGGCTCCGATCTGGCCGATGGGGGTTGCCGCGCTGTCGAACATGACGGCACTCTCCAAGCGGAACGACTCGCCCGAGACGGCGTCGCGGCCGTTCGATGCGACCCGCGATGGATTCGTCCTCGGCGAAGGCGCCGGTGTGGTCGTCGTCGAATCGCTCGCTCACGCACTCGACAGGGGTGCGACCCCGATTGCCGAAGTGCTGGGCGGGGCGCTGACTGCCGACGCGTTCCACATCAGCGCTCCCGAGCCGACCGGGCGGGGCCAGGCCCGGGCGATGACCATGGCCCTCAGGAACTCCGGCGTCGCCCCTGACGAGATCGACTACATCGTGGCCCATGGCACAGCCACCCAACTGAACGACGCCACCGAGACGAGGGCGATCAAGGCCGCCTATGGCGCGCATGCCTACAAGGTCGCGATCAGCTCGCCGAAGTCGATGATCGGCCACATCATCGGGGCTGCCGGCGTGGCATCGGCGCTCGCCGCCATCGGGGCCATCCGCGATCAGATCATTCCGCCGACCGCCAACCTGCACACTCCAGACCCGGACTGCGACCTCGACTACGTGCCGGTGACCGCACGTCCGGCCAGGGTGGAGACGGCCGCCATCAACGGCTTCGGGTTCGGAGGGCAGAACGCGGTCGCGGTGTTCCGCCGCGTGGTGGACTAGCCGGTCGGCCCGCGGAGCGAGCGGCCCTCGAAGGCCTCCATCGCCGCGATATGGGCGGCCGACAGGGCGACCGGCCGTCCCGTCTGGTAGTCGTACCGGACCAGGATCGACTCGCTCACGGCCACCAGGCGAGGCGCTTCGCCCGGGACAGCAGCCAGCAACCGGTGCTCGAGGGTGAACGAGGAGCGACCGATCCGGGTCGCCCGGCTCTCGACGGTCACGATCTCGCCGTGGAATGTCGGGGCGCGGTAGGTGATGCGTGCCTCGGCCAGGATCAGGCTCTCGGCGCCCTCGGTACCGAGCGCGATCGGCTCGCCAATGACATCCGTCCAGTAGCGGAT
>JAXDKX010000381.1:0-2925 GCA_034666905.1 Chloroflexota bacterium
CGGCGCCCTTGTTGGCCTGGTCGAACGGCAGGATGCCCAGGAACTTGGGCAGCAGCATCATCTTGACCGCCTGGCCGGGCGACGCCTTTGCGACCGTGCCTGCGGCGCTTGCAGCGGGACTCGCGGCAGCGCTTTCGGCCGGCGCCTGGCTCGCCTCGGCCGAGGGGCTTGCGGCGGCCGCGGGCGCCGACGGCGTGGCACCGGACGACGCGCAGCCCATGACGATCACGAGCGTGCCGAGCAGGGATAACGCAGGACGGAGCTTCATCACCATCTCCTCCATGGCCTCGCCTCGGGGTGGCGAGGGCCGACCCATGCTACTCCGAAATGGTTTCCAGATGGTCCCGAATCTCGCCTCGCGGGCGACGGTATCGGCTAGTCGACCTGGGTCATTCCGGGCGATGTGACGACCGCCGGTTCCTCCCTGGCGAAGCGTGAGCGAGCGGCACCGAAGACGTTCGGCACGAGGACGGACGCGATCAGGAGGACGCCAACGACGCCGGTCTGGGTATTGCCGGTCACGTTCGCAAGACCGAGGCCGTTCCGCAGGTTCAGGATCAGGAGGATGGACAGGATGACCCCGGGCATGGTTCCCCGCCCGCCGAAGATGCTGACCCCGCCGAGCAGGACCATGGTGATGATGTCGAGCTCGAATCCTTCGCCGGTGCTCCCGCGGACGGCCCCGAGGCGCGCGGCCAGGAGGATGCCGGCGAGGGCGGAGACGAGCCCGCTCATGGTGAAGATCGCGAGGCGGATCCGCGACACGCGGACCCCGGAGAATCGCGCGACCTGGAGGCTGTTGCCGAGCACGTACACGTACCGCCCGAAGCCCGATGACCGCAGCAGCACGGTCGCGCCGACGAGCATTGCCGCGAAGATGACGAGCGCGAGCGGGAATGGCCCCACGATCGGACGCTGGCCGAGATCCTCGAACCACGTCGGGAAGCCGCCGACCGACCTGTCCTCGATCAGGAGGCGGGCCAGCCCCCGATAGCCGATGAGGCCGGCCAGCGTGACGGCCAACGAAGGCAGCCCGACGATCGCGATCCAGAACCCGTTGAACAGGCCGCAGGCACCGCCAACGAGCAGGGCGACCACGATCGCGATCTCGGTCGGCACGCCCTGGCTGGACAACGATGCGAGCACCACGGCGGCCAGGCCCATCACGGAGGCGACCGACAGGTCGATCTCGCCGCCGATGATGACGAACGTCATGACCAGCACCACGATCGCCTTCTCGACGCTCAGCTGGAACAGGTTGATCTGGTTCTGGACGCTCAGGTAACCGGGAGCGGCAACGGCATTGAACGCCACGACCACGACGAGGATGCCCAGGAGGAGGCCCTCCCAGGTGCGCAGCCGGCGCCGTAGCTCAAGCACGGTGCACCGCGTCGTCGGTGCCGTCGTCGCGATCGCCCGACCGTCGCCGCGCTCGCACCCCGAGCGTGCGAAGGCGCCCGACGATCACCTTGTCCGATGCAACCGCGAAGAGGATGAGCAATCCGAGAATGGCGTCGCGTAGGAACTCGCTGATCCCGAGCCAGCGGATCAGGCTCTGTTGCAGGAGGTCGATCAGCGTGGCCCCCAGGAGCGCGCCGATCACCGATCCGACCCCGCCGAAGATGTTGACGCCACCGACCACGACGGCGGCAACAACCTGGAGCTCGAGCCCCTGGCCCGCCACAACGGTGATGTTCCCGAACCGGGCCAGAAACATGAAGCCGGCCAGGCCCGCCAGGGCACCCGACAGCACGAACGCCCCGAAGATGTCGCGCTGGATCGGGAAGCCGGCGACCCGGGCCGCGTCCGGGTTCGAGCCGATGGCGAACAGGCGCCGGCCATATGGCAGGTAGCGCAACCCGACCTGGAAGGCGATGGCGATGACCACGGCCAGCACCACCAGCGGCCGCACGTCGATTGCCCCGAGGGAAAGGAGCGTGACCTGCGGGATATCAAGCAACCAGGACGGCAGCGCGTCGGTCGTGACGGTCTTCGCGCCCGACAGCTCGACGAGGGCGACGCGGTAGAGCGCCAGCGTCCCGAGGGTGGTCACGATGGCCGGAACCCGGCCGTAGGCGACCAGCAAGCCGTTGACGGCCCCGAGTGACGCACCGAGCGCGATCGAGATTCCGATCACGAGCAGGGGAGGAAAGGTCGGATCGTTCGACAGCAGCGTGCCGACGAAGTAGGCGACGAGCCCGACGATCGATCCCACCGACAGGTCGATGTTCCGGGTCAGGACCACGAGCGTCTGGCCAACCGCGACGACCGCGACCACCGCAACGCTCGTGCTGATCCGCGTGAAGGTTCGCGACGAGAGGTAGTCGGGGATCTGCGTCGCGAAGAACGCTGCCAGCGCGACGATGATCAGGAGCAGGGTCAGCTCACGGAGCTGCTCGGGTCGCAGTTGCCGCAACGCGCGCATCATGCCGTCTCGAGTGGCGGCGTCTCGAGCTGGCCCATGGCCGCGGCCAGGACGCCCTCGGCGGTCGCCGCCTCGCGGTCGACGACGGTCATCTGCCGGCCTTCCCGCATCACGAGGATCCGGTCGCTGATGGCGAGCACCTCCGGCAGATCGGAGCTGATCAGGATGATCGCCATGCCCTCCTGGGCGAGCTCGTCGATGATCTGGTGGACTTCCGCCTTCGAGCCCACGTCGATGCCCCGCGTCGGCTCATCGAGAATCAGCACGCGCGGGCGCGTATCGAGCCATTTGCTGAGGACCACCTTCTGCTGGTTGCCGCCGGACAGGGTCCACACCGGCGCCTGGACCGACCGGGCGCGGATCTTGAGCCGATCCTTGTAGCGCTCGGCGGCCGCCTCCTCGGCCGTCTTCTGGACGAGGCCCAGGACACCGAGGTACCGGCCAAGGCTCGGCAGGGAGATGTTGGCCGCGATCGAAAGCGGGAACACGAGCCCGAGCTG
>JAXDKX010000382.1:0-2869 GCA_034666905.1 Chloroflexota bacterium
CGCGACACGACCGGCAACCTCCTGTCGAAGGGCGCCCTGCTCGATCGGGCGCGCTCGTTCATGAAGGGCATGATCGTGATCGACCGCAGCGCAGTCGGGACGGACAGCTTCCTGGGCGAGTTCGGAATGAACCTCTCGAAGGCGACCCGCTCGGTGGCCATCCCGTCCCTCGAGATCGACCAGCCAGACTGCCGGCGCGCAGCCCACGCCAGCTCCGTTGGTCCAATCGACGAGAGCCAGCTCTTCTACCTCGAGAGTCGCGGCATCCCGGCCGACGAGGCGCGCAAGTTCATCGTCCTCGGGTTCCTGGAACCGGTCGTGGCGCGCGTCCCGCTGGCCGACGCTCGCGACCGACTGCGCGAGCGGCTCGAGGAGAAATGGGACGCCGGGACCGGCGCGGGGGCAGACGCCGCGGCGTGAGACGCATCGACCTGCTCGGGGTCGACGAGGTCCCTGAGGGCACCATGAAGATGGCCTGGGTGGACGGCACGGACCAGGTGCTCGTGGTCAATACCGGCGGGACGTTCTCGGCCGTCCAGGGAATCTGCAGCCACGAATACTTCGAGCTCGACCAGGGATTCCTGACCGCCGGAACGCTGACCTGCGCGCTCCACCTGTCGCGCTTCGACCTCGAAACGGGCGAACCGCTGGACCCACCGGCGCAGGCGCCACTGGCCGTCTACTCGGTGGTCCTCGAGGACGGACGGATCCTGATCGAGGTCCCCGACGGGCCGCTCGAGGTCAACGAGTAGGCCCTACCAGTCGGCCCAGCCTTCGACCATCGCGTCCGCACCGGTGCGCAGCGTGGCCTGCGGCGCGCGGGCGTGGCCAAGGCCAAAGCGCTCCTCGCCGGGCGCGAGGCTCGCCCCGGCGAGCCGTCGAACGACGTGCTGCCCGATCAGCGGACCGTGCTTGAAGCCGTGACCTGAGCCGCCACCGACCAGCCAGACGTTGTCGAGCTCGGGATGGCGGTCGATCACGAAGTGTCCGTCCGGCGTGGTCTCGTACTGGCAGACGCGGGTCTCCACCACGGGCGCGTCGGCGAGGTCCGGGAATCGGCGAGCGAGGTAGCGGCGCGCAAGCCGGACCGACTCAGGGTCGACGATCCGCTCCCCGTGGGACGGGTCGAACACTGGTCCATACCGATCCGGGCCCAGTTTCATGCCGCGGCCCTCGACGTCGGGGATCCCGTAGAAGGCCGCCGCGTAATCGACCCAGCAGGGCAGCCGGTCGGCACCGAAGCGCCCGTCCCCCGCCGGTGACCCCACCAGGATGACGTCCTGCTTGGTCACCCGGATCAGGTCGGCCGTGACATCTGGGAAGAGCCGTGGCAGCCAGGGACCGGCGGCGAACACGTACTGGTCGGCGAGGTGGCGGGTCCCATCCGAGGTCACCACGGCCTCGAGGCGGCCGCCCGTCCGTTGGCCGGGTCCGGCCCAGGCGAGCTCGGCGCGTCCGCCTTCGGCGGCGAACTGGCGGGCGACGGCAGCTACGCCACGGCGGGCCATCAGCAGGCCGGCCTCCGGCTCGAAGACCGCGAACGCCAGGTCTTCGGCCGCGAGCTGGGGCCAGCGAGCGCCGAGCTCAGCGGCGCTGAGTCGGTCGACCGGGATGCCCTGTGCCCGCATGGTCGATTCGGAGGCGGCTTCGAAGCCGTCGTCGGTGCGAGCCAGCCAGAGTGCGCCCGCGGGTACGAAGAGACGCTCGCCCGTCTCGGCGCCGAAGGCGAGCCACGCCTCGAGCGCCTCCCTGGACCAGCGCGTGTAGAACGCATCCGCGCCGTGCGAGGAGCGGATGATCCGGGTCTCGTCGCCGGAGGTCGCCCGCGAGTTCCCGGCGCCGAATGCGTCGATCAGGGTCGTGCGCCAGCCCTCGCGCTGCGCCTGCAGGGCCGTCCAGGCGCCCATGACGCCAGCCCCCACGACGACGACGTCGGCCGCGGACCTGTGTGCTCCCGTGGTCATGGCGTGAGGGTGAGCGTGGAAGCCGCGGCGGCGGCGATCGCGCCAGGAGTGAAGGGCAGCGGCACGGTTCGACCGTTCCGCCAGGCGTCGATCTGGTCGTTGTAGTGGCGGTCGAACGGGTTCCCTGCCTGTCCCGTGGTGATGACGATCCGGGCTCCATCGAGGTCGCTCATGTCGATCGTCAGGCGATAGCTGGGCATGTTGGTCGTATCGAAGACATGGTCGATCCCGACCGGCCGGTATGCGGGGTCCCTCGGATCCGGATACGCCGCCGTGAAGCGGTAATACGTGTTGTCGACCGCGCCCGACATCCCGGGAACGGCCCGCGGCCCGTCGTTGAAGTACCACTCCAGCGGCCCGATCCCGCTGCTGCCCAGGGTCGCCTCGCGGAACGTCGCCGTGTGGATCCGGCCCCATGACCAGCGATCGGGGCCGCCGACGGCGGCGCGCAGCTCGGCCCCCGCCTCGTCCATCGCCCGCGACACGATGTCGTTGGCCTGCTCGACCCGGTTGGCGGTCGCGGGATCGTCCCACCAGCGGTTGGTCGGGTCCGCCAGCAGCTGCGTGACGAAGACCCACGAGACCGGGTTGCCCACGTAGTCGCGCGCCAGCGGCAGGCCGAGCTTGCTATCGAATAGATCGCGCATCACTCGGTACTCCCACGCGTTCCACGCGGCACACCCGATGCTGTCGGTCCCGCAGGTCCCGTCCCAGCCCGAGATCCGCGCCGCGATCGTGGCGCCATCCTGGGTGGCCGGCGTGGCGCCCGCGAGGAGCGGCACCATCTCCCGCGCCCGCAGCGGCGAGGTGTCCCGCTGCATCTTGCCCAGCTCCTGGACGGTCAATCCGTCGGCACCATGGAGCGTGAGCAGGTCGATGATGCGCTCGGCCCGGTACCCCGGGTC
>JAXDKX010000383.1:0-3169 GCA_034666905.1 Chloroflexota bacterium
GTCGAGGCGATTTCACCGCGGGGATCATGGTCTCGGCCTCCCACAATCCAGCCGACGACAACGGGCTCAAGGTCCTCGATCGCGAAGGGCTCAAGCTCGACGACGCGGTCGAGGACGAGCTCGAGCAGCTGATCTGGCGGAGCGAGGAGCTGAGCGTGCCCGGGAACGCAGAGATCGGCCGGACGATCGACGCTCGGGCCCGGCTCGACGACTACCTGGAACATCGACTGCGCCTGGCCTCGACGGTCCTGGCCGGGGGGGTTCGCCTGGTGCTCGACGGCGCGAACGGTTCGGGCTGCTTCGTGGGTCCGCAGATCCTGGCCGCCACCGGCGCCACCGTCGAGGTCATCCACGCCGAGCCCGACGGCATCAACATCAACGTGCAGGCCGGCGCCACGGCACCGGCGTCGCTCGCCGCGGCGGTCGTGGCCTCGGGCGCCGACGTCGGCTTCGCGCTGGACGGTGACGCCGACCGGCTGATCGCCGTCGACGCGGCTGGGCGGATCGTGGACGGCGATCAGGTCCTGGGCATCCTGGCCCTGGATCGCCTCGCGCGCGGCGAGCTGCCCGGAGGCGGCCTCGTCGTGTCGGTCCTGTCGAATGGCGGGCTCCAGTCCGCGGTCGAGGCGGCCGGCGGCCAGGTCGTCCGGACCCCGGTCGGCGACAAGTACATCCTCGAAGGGATGCAGGTCTCGGGCGCCGGCCTGGGCGGCGAGAAGAGTGGCCACGTCATCATCCTCGAGCACACGACCTCGGGCGACGGGATCGTGACCGCCCTCGAGGTCCTCCGGGTGATGTGCCGCCAGTCGGCCAGCCTGGCGGACCTCGCCGCCGCCATCCCGATGCTGCCGCAGCAGCAGCGCGCCGTGAAGGCCCGGCACAAGGACCAATGGGAGGGCGATCGCATCCTCCAGTCGGCGATCGCCGCGGCGACCGCCCGGCTCGGGGGATCCGGTCGGGTGCTGGTCCGGCCGTCCGGGACGGAGCCCGCCCTGCGAGTGATGGTCGAGGGCCCGGACGAGGCCCTGGTGGCGGAGCTCGCCGACGGTCTCGCGGCTCTCGCCGGGGAACGACTAAACTGACCTCTGTGCCCATCCAGTGGCGTCATCCTGTCCCGTCGACCGCGGCCGGCGGGCACGAGCGGAGGGCCTGACCCCGGATGTGCGGCATCGTCGGCTACACGGGTCCACGCGAGGCGGGGCCGATCCTCATCGAGGGTCTCAAGCGGCTCGAGTACCGCGGCTACGACTCGGCCGGGATCGCGCTCGTGGACGATGCCGGGGACCTGTTCGTCGAGAAGCGTGCCGGCAAGCTGGTGAACCTCCAGACCGCGATCGCCGACCGGACGCCGCACGCCGCCATCGGCCTGGCCCACACGCGCTGGGCGACCCACGGCCGGCCGAACGATCTCAACGCGCATCCGCACCAGGACTGCACCGGCGAGATCACGGTGATCCACAACGGGATCATCGAGAACTTCCGCGAGCTGCGGGACGGGCTGGAGGCGCGTGGGCACACCCTCACGTCCGAGACCGACACCGAGGCGATCGCCCACCTCGTGGAGGAGGCCTACGAGGGCGACCTGGCCGATGCGGTCCGGGACGCCCTGCGCCGGCTCGAAGGCGCCTACGCGATCGTCGTGATGCACCGCGGCGAAGGCGATCGGCTGGTCGGAGCCCGCAAGGACGTCCCGCTCGTGGTCGGCCTGGCCGACGGTGAGAGCTTCCTCGCCTCCGACGTGGCGGCCATCCTCGCCCACACGGACCAGATCGTCTTCCTGGAGGAAGGCGACGTCGCCGACCTGCGGCCGAGCGGCGTCACCATCACCGATATCCATGGCGCGCCGCGCGAACGTGCCGTCACGACGATCGACTGGTCGCCGGAGGCCGCCGAGAAGGGCGGCTACGAGCACTTCATGCTCAAGGAGATCCACGAACAGCCCGAGGCCCTGACCCAGTCGATCGCCGGCCGCGTGACGCGGCACGGCCAGATCCACGTGGAGGAGCTGGCCGGGCTCGAATCGATGCTCCAGTCCATCACCCGGGTGGAGCTGGTCGCCTGCGGGAGCGCGCATTACGCCTCGCTCGTCGCGGCCACGGCGATCCAGGCCTGGACCGGGCTTCCGGCACGAGCCAACGTCGGCTCCGAGTTTCGCTACAGCCCGCCACCGCTCGACGAGCACACGCTGATCATCGCGGTCACCCAGTCCGGCGAGACGGCCGACACGATCGCCCCGACCCGCCTGGCGCGCGAGCGCGGGTGCCCGGTCATCGCGGTGACCAATACCGTTGGCTCGGCGATCACCCGCGAAGCCGATGCCGTCCTGTTCCTGCAGGCCGGTCCCGAGATCGCGGTCGCGGCCTCGAAGACCTTCGTCACGCAGGTGACCACGCTGGTGATCCTGGCGGCCGCGATCGCCAAGGTGCGGGCCAGCCTGCCGGACGACGAGGAGCTGGAGCTTGGGATCGCGCTGCGCGCCCTTCCGGCCGCCGCCGCCCGGGCGCTCGAGTCCGCCTCGGGTACCTCGGCTGCCCTCGCCCGTCGCTACGTCAACTCGCGCGGGTTCATGTTCGTCGGCCGCGGTGCCTCGTACCCGGCCGCGCTCGAGGGTGCCCTCAAGCTCAAGGAGGTCAGCTACGTCCATGCCGAGGGCTATGCCGCGGGCGAGCTCAAGCACGGGCCTATCTCGCTCCTCGACGCCGAGTGCCCGCTCGTGGCCGTCGCGACGCGCTCGGCCGTGTACGACAAGCTGATCAGCAACGTCATGGAGGGGCGGGCCCGCGACGCTCGGGTGATCGCGGTGGCGACCGAGGGCGACAGCGCGATCGAGCACTACGCCGACGACATCTGCTGGGTTCCCGACACGCACGAGACGCTCAGCCCGGTGCTGGCGATCATCCCGCTCCAGCTGTTCGCCTACCACGTCGCGGTCGCGCGCGGAACGGATGTCGATCAGCCGCGCAACCTGGCCAAGTCGGTCACGGTCGAGTAGCGGCGGATGCCCGCGGCCGACGCGGCCCACGAGGTCGCCATTCCGCCAGGTCTCGTGCCCGCCGGGACGACCGAGCTCGGGATCGACATCATCAAGGTCGAGCGGATCCGCGCATCCCTGGAGCGATTCGGAACGCGCTTCACCAAGCGCGTTCTCACGGATGCGGAACGACGCTAT
>JAXDKX010000384.1:0-10232 GCA_034666905.1 Chloroflexota bacterium
CGACGGCGAGGACGCCATTGCACCGGGCGACGCCGCCGCAATCCGCGCCATCGCCGTCGCCGCCGATACCTTCGCCGACGCCGATTGGGGTGGCGCCGCCGGCGCCGCGAGCCTGCGCTTCTATCGGCCACCAGGCTTCAACCTCGAGACAACCGTGCGCGACCTCTACACGCTGTTGTGGCGGCTGCGCGAACGGACACCCGACGCTGCGCCCTTTCCGCTCGACGGCATCGTCTTCCCGAAGGTCGAGCATCCGGAGGAGGTGGATCTCGTCCAGAACCTGCTCGACCGTGCGGAGGCCGCCCTCGGGCTGCCGAACGGGCAGATCCGCGTGGCCTACCTGATCGAATCGGGCTGGGGCGCGGCGCAATTGCCGGAGCTCGTCCGCCGCGCCGCGCCACGCCTTGCCAGCCTCATCTTCGGGCTGGCCGACTACAGCGCCGACCTGGGCCTCCCGACGATCGGCAACGACCACCCCCTCGCCAACTGGGCTCGCGCCGAGATCGTGGCCGTCGCGGGCGCGGCCGGTGTGCCCGCGATCGACGGGATGACGCTGGACTACCCGGTCGCTGACCCCGCCCTGGACGCGACAGCGAACCGGACCCGCTGGCTGCATCGGATGCGACTGGTCTACGACGACGCGGTCCGGGCGCGTGAGCTGGGGATGCTCGGCAAATGGGTCGGACACCCGGCCCAGTTGTTCGCCGTCCTCCTTGCCTACGAAGTCCGACTCACCGAGGCATCGCTGGAGGAGGAGGCGGCCAAGCTCGAGGCGTACGATGCGGCCGTGGCGTCCGATCGCGGGGCGACGATGATTGCAGGCGTGATGAGCGACCGGGCGACGGACCGCCACGCCCGCGCCGTGCTGCGCCAGGCGACCGCGATGGGGAGGTTCGACCCGGTGCGTTCGGTGGCCCTGGGGGTCATCTCCGAAGCGGAGTCCGCGGAGGCCTCCCGCGCGTTCACGGCACGCCGGACGGGCGCCGACGTGTGAGCGAGCCGATCCGCAGCTGGGAAGGCCGCTTCCTCGAGGATTTCACCGTCGGGGACGTGTACCGGCACGCCCATGGACGGACGATCACCGAGACCGACAACACGTGGTTCACGCTGCTCACCAATAACACCCACGAGATCCATTTCAATGCCGACTACGCCTCACGGACCGAGTTCGGCCGCCCGCTGGTGGTGAGCACGCTGACGCTCGCCATCGTCACCGGGCTGTCCGTCGCCGACGTCAGCCAGAACGCGGTGGCGAATCTCGGCTGGGACGACGTGAAGCTGACCGCCCCGGTATTCGCCGGCGATACCCTCTACGCGGAGTCGGAGGTGCTCGAGGTCCGTCCGTCGCGCTCGCGCCCGGGGCAGGGGCTCGTCAGGGTGCGGACGCGGGGCTTCAACCAGCGCGACGAGACGGTCATCACGTACGAGCGGACGGTGCTGGTCTACACGCGGGCGGCCCGTCCCGAGGCTCGCTAAGGCAATTCAAACTCGTACGGGGGCGCACCGTTCCAGGCTTGCTGCCCTGCGTCGCCGACCACCGGGTGGCCTGCGTGGTCCCAAGCTGGCGCAATATCCATGGACGGACTTCCGTGGCCATCCCGCGGGTCGATTTCGACCTTCTCACGAGGAATCCGGCACCGCTTGAGCGTGGACCAAGGCCCCGCCACGCGGATTCGGGCCCGGTCAGGTGGGTCGATCGGCCTTTGTAACCCACCGGTGGATATTCCGTCGGCTTCCGGGGGTCTCTCGTGGCAGAGCCTGCGCCCAGTGGCCATTTTGGCCGGTATGACGGTCGTTTGTGGGGCTCGACGATCCCGTGCCTCCTCCCCACGCCCTTCGCGAGCACGGCGACCAGGCAGGACCCGTCAACGACGGCTCGAGCGGTCGTGCGATCGGCTCTGACGGTCCCGCGGTGCAAGTCCTGCCACATGCTCGGGGGCCATGCGGCACGAGCGAGACGCGACCGGTGGGGCGTTAGCTACAGCCCGCTGTAGGCGTGCAGGCCGCTGAACCAGAGCGAGCCCGAGTAGGTGACCAGCACCATCCCGAACCCGACCACCAGCAGCAGGGCCGCCGGCCGCCCGGCCCACGAGCGCTGGTTCCGGGCGTGCAGGTAGACGGCATAGATCAGCCACGTCACGAGCGCCGCGGTCTCCTTGGGGTCCCAGCCCCAGTAGCGCGACCAGGCGATCGAGGCCCACCACGAGCCGAGAATGATCATCGTCGCGAAGATCGGGAAGCCGATGATCACCGCGCGGTACGCGACCTCGTCGAGCACCTTGTGGCTCGGCAGCCAGGCAAATCGATCGCCCTGTCCCTGGAGCAGGTAGCCGACGCCGGCTGCGAAGCTCGTGGCAAAGATCCCGTAGCTCAGGACGGCCATCCCGACATGGATGGTCAGGAGTGGCGCGTTCTGGAGGGCCGGCACAAGCGGCTTGATGTCGGACGGCAGGCTCGACGCGTAGAGCAGCATCGCCAGGGCCGCCCCGAGCGGCAGGAACCCGATGGTCCGGATCGCGTAGCGCCGCTGCAGGAAGAGGTAGCCGCCGATCATCGAGAAGGCGAAGGCGACGCTGAACTCGAACATGTTGCCCCACGGCCCGCGCCCGACGACGATCGCCCGCAGCAGCATCGACGCCCCCAGCCCGAGCCAGCCGACGAGGCTCAGGCCGAGCGCGGCGCGCGACAAGGGGCTCGGGAACGCGGCCGCATCCGGCCCGCTCGCGGCAGACCGGACCTGTGATGCGACGAACGATCCGGTGACGACCCCGGCGTAGGCCGGCTGGCGGACGGTCCCGAGGACCGGCAGGGAGCGGCGGCCGTTGGCCAGCATCACGGCATGGCCGACGTGCGCGGCAAAGCCGAGCGCGACGAAGATCACACCGAGGGAGAAGAGGCTGGACGAAAGCGCGGCCACGGTCAGCTCCTGCGGCGAGGTTCGATCAGGCGACAGCGGCGCCGCCGGGCCTGGGGCCCGACGACGTTCGAACGGCGATGGCCCGGCTCTTCACCTTCAGGACGAGCCCGCAATTCGTGCAGGTGTCGATCAGGGCGGACCGTCCCAGGGAGCACATCGGGCAGACCACGGCGAGCTCGTCGTGGCAGCGCTCGCAACGCAGGGTTCCCGATGGATAGACCAGGCCGTCGCGGCGGCAGTGGGGCAGGCCGACCGGGTAGACCGGCTCGCCGCCAGCGCTGATCTCGGCGACCCGAGGCCCTTCCTCGAAGCGGACCTTGACCCGTGGCTTGCGCGCCTGATAGACGACCGTACCGAGCATCAGGAAGGTGAGGTATGGCGCGACAAGTCCAAGGACGATCAGGACCGGCATGAGGCCGATGAGGAAGCCCCAGTCCGGCATCACGAAGAGCGACGTGACGTGCAGGATCTGGGTCCAGATCGCGTCCAGGACGTCGACGAAATTCACCGCGGCATCCTACCAGCCCCGCCCGTCCTGGGCGATCGCCTGGGGTTGCCCTTCTTCGTGGTCGCGCCTCGCCCCGGCCGCCAGCCGACCCGCTCGGGTTCGTCGTCGCCGCCGCCTCCCTGAGACATGCCGGCAACCGGTCGGGGCGGTCGCGGATTGCCGATCGAGGCCGACGACAAGCGGCCTGATCCGAGCCGTCCGAGCAGCCACGCGGAGCCCGCTGTGCGAGCGCCGCGCATCCGGGCACCGTGGCGGAGATCCCGATCGTCGGTGACGATCAGCAGCCCGGCCGTTCCATCGGGGCCATCGACCAGCCGCACCTCGTCGACGAGCGACAGGATGAGCGCGTCAGCCGTCCGGCCGCCGCTGTAGCGGACCAGCGTTCCGGCCGCGATCCGCTCGCCACGGATCCCACGCTCCGCCGGGCCGTCGAAGATGAGCTCGATCGAGACCTGGGCAGGCACGATCGCGCGAAGTCGGCCCACGAGGGTCGCGGCCGGGGCGGCCGTGCCGTTGCGCGTGAGCGCATGGAGCAGGTTGTTGCCGTCCACCAGGAGGCGCTGCGTCGCAGCGAGCGGATTTCGATCGGGAGCCGGCATCCGGGCCATCGTACGCGCCCGGGGACGCGCGGCTAGGATCGGGCGCGTGAGCCTGCTGCTGCTGGTCGACCTCGACGGCGTCGTGTACCGCGGTTTCGATCCCGTGCCGGGCGTGGCCGCGGTGCTGGCGGACCGGGCTGCCCGGGGTGACGACGTCGTGTACGTGACGAACAACTCGATGCACTACCGGGCCGAGTACCAGACGCGCCTCGCGGCGATGGGCGCCCCGGTCTCGCCCGACACGGTCGTCTCCTCGGCCCGTGCGACGGCCGCGTACCTCAAGGAACACGATCCCGAGATCCGCCGGGTGCTCGTCCTGGGCGCCAGCGGCCTCGAGCGCGAGCTGCGCGACCTCGGCTACGACGTCGTGGGTGCCGGCCACGCCGCCACGCGGGTCAGCCAGGAGGGGATCGATGGCTATGCCGCGGCGGGGCAGCCGGACGCCGTCGTCGTCGGACTCGACCCGAACCTGACGTACGTGCGCCTGTCCGTCGCCTCGGACTGCATCCGGGCGGGCGCCCATTTCATTGCCACGAATCGCGACCCGGTCTATCCGACCGAGCGCGGCCTCCGGCCGGGCGCCGGCTCGATCGTTGCCGCGGTCGAGGCGGCGACCGGCGTGGTCCCCGTCTCCATCGGCAAGCCCGCACCGTTCCTCCTCGAGGCCGCGGCCCACGCCGTCGGCCGTGAGCCGGGCGAGGCGATCATGATCGGCGATGGGATCGGGACGGACCTTGCGGCGGCGCGGGCGGTCGGCGCTCGATGCGTCTTCATGCTGACCGGGGTCACGACCCGGGCCGAGGTCGAGGCGTTGCCTGATGACGAACGCCCGACCGCCGTGGCCGCCGACGCGGCCGAGCTGGCGCTGGCGCTCGAGCGCCTCGCCGCGTCCTAGGGCGGACCGCCCCGCTCAGGGCGCAAGGTCGGGTTGCGTGGCGGCCCAGGTTTCGAAGGCGGCCCGAAGCGGTGCGAGGTCCGCCTCGTCCGCGAACGCGACGTCGAGCGCCCTTCGGTCGATGGCCCACAGCTCGTGCAGGCTGAGCCCGATCGCTTCGATGGCCCGCCGGTACTCCTCGGTCAGGGTCAGGTCCGAGACCGTGCTGTCGTCCGTCGAGAGCGTCACCGGCACGCCGGCCCGGTGGAGCCTGGCCAGCGGATGCGCAGCGAGCGACGGCACGATTCCGGCCTGGACGTTCGACGTCGGGCAGAGGTCGAGGGCCACCTGCCGGGCGATGAGCTCACCGCATAGCTCCGCGTCGTCCGCCGCGCTCGGGCCGTGGGCGATCCGCTCGGGGTTGACGGCCAGGGCACGACGAACCTGCCCTGCGCCGCCCCATTCCCCGGCGTGCACGGTGATGCGCAACCCGGCCGCGCGGGCAGCCTCGAAGGCCGTCGCGTGCACGAGGGGATCCGGGTATGCCTCCTCCGGTCCAGCGAGGTCCCATCCGGTGACGCCCTGATCGCGGAACTGCGCTGCGGCCCTGGCCAGCGCGTGATTCTGACGAGGGTCGTGCGAGCGAATGGCGGTGCAGACCAGCCGGACGACCGTGCCGGTCCTGGCCGCGCCCTCGCGGGCGCCCGAGCAGACGGCGGCGATCCCGTCGGCAAGGGAAAGCCCACGCGCGAGGTGCAGTCGCGGTCCCCAGCGGATCTCGACATAGCGCACCCCCTCGGCAGCCTTGTCCTCCACGAGCTCCGCGGTCACCCGCGACAGCGCCTCGCTGTCCTGCAGCAGGGCGATCGGGAGATCGAACGCCTTGAGGAGCTCGGCCTGGTCGTGGCAGGGCATCGGCGCGACCAGCGCGGACCTCATCCCGGCGCGATCTCGCGGCGCCTCGACGCCTCGCGTCCGAGCCAGCTCGAGCGCCGTCTCGATCCGGAGCGATCCGTCGAGGTGGAGGTGGAGCTCGGCCTTGGGCATCGCCCCGAGCAGCTGGTCGAGGGGTCGGCCGATCGGGCGATCCGTCATGGCCGCGATGCTACCCTGCCGTCGTGTTCACGCTGAAGCCGCGCAACGAGCGCGCCAGGAGCGCATGAGCGGGCCGGGCAAGTTCGGCGCCATCACCTTCGGCGGCGTGAAACACGCGATCCGCCGGCTCCTGGCCGCGGTCGCCTGGCTCGGCCTGATGAGTCTCATCGGTCTTGGCGCGGCCGGCATCGTCAACGCCATGGACCACCAGCCGGGGACGCCGAGCCGGGCCGAGCTGACATCGGTCGGCGATGCCGAGGTCCAGCCGATGCTGGATGCCGCGACCGGCGATCTCGTGGCCCTCTCCGACCAGGTCTCGGCACTCGGCGTCCAGGCGCGCGGAGCGCTGGCGGCCCTGAACGGCTCGGACTCCGCAGTCGTCGACGCGGCCATCGCTGACGGCGACCGGCTCGTGCAGGACCTCCAGGCACGGACGTCGGCGTTGCGCGGGGAGCTGGCCGCCGTCCCCTATGTCGCGACCCCGATCGCGCCACTCCTCCTGTCGGATGCCGTCGTGGCACGTCATGCAGCGCTCACGGCGGCCCTCGATGCGACCGAAGGACTCGATGCGAACTGGCTTCGCCTGACGCTCGGATCGGTCTCGGCCACACGGATGAGCGCCCTGCTGGCCAGGCACGATACGCTGGTCGTCCAGGCTGCCGCGCAAGGCCGGGTCGCGAAATACGCCGCGGCGGCCGGGCTCCTCGACCAGGCCGATGCGACGATCGCCGAGGCGCGCCAGCTCCGCGACCAGCTCGCCAACACGGTCGATGTCACCGTCCTCGACCAGTGGCTCGAACGCAACGCCGCCTACGACGCCGCGCTGCGCAACCTGTACACGGCGATCGCGACCGTGAGCGGCAAGGTAACGGATTCCGTCCGCACGGCGATCGCCGCCGAGCGCGCGGCCAAGGAGCAGCTGCCACCGGATACCCGTGGCCTGGTCGTGATCATGGCCGAGATCGGGCGCGGCGGGATGAACGGCGCGGTCATCGCGATCGAGGAGGCGCGCGGCAAGCTGACGTCGGCGATCGATGCCGCGCAAGCGGGGGCAGCGGAACGGGCCGACGGCGCTGCCCAACCCGGAGCCGGCAACGCTCCCTGAGCCGGAGGTCGCGGCTACACTGGCCGCAACATTTCGCCCAGCCGCCCGCGTGGCAGGCACCTCGGCGGTCAACCTTCCGGAGGATCGAATCCTGTGCAGCTTCGTGTCGTCACCGACCAGCCGTGGGACGTGCCCGCCGATGTCCTCGTCGTGCCCGTCGCATCCGAGCCCGCCTTCGATGGACCGCTTGGCGAGCTCGACCGGCGGGCCGGTGGCGAGCTGCAGACGCTCGCCACGTTCGGCGAGCTGACGGGCAAGCGCTACGCCACCGCGCTCGCGTCCGCAGGGGAGCTGCGCGCGGGGCGAATCCTCGTCGTCTCGATGGGCGATCCAGCCAAGCTCGATCGCGAGACGGTCGTACGGATCGCGGCCGCCGCCGAGCGCCGGCTGGGTGGCCGCACCGTCAAGCGCCTCGCGTTCTGGGTGTCGCCGTTGGCCGACCACCTCGACGGTGGCGCGAGCACGGTCGCCGGACTCGTCGCACGGGGCGTGCTCGAGGGCGGGTACGACCCGCGGACGATCTACCGCGACAACGTCGACGCCGTGCCGCCGGTCCTCGACGAGCTGATCATCGTCGCCCCGGGCGCAGACGTGGCCGCGGCCGCGACCGAAGCGGAGCGAGGAATCGTCATCGCCGAAGGCTCGAGCCTGGCCCGGACGCTCTCCAACCGAGCCTCGAACGATGTCAGCCCGGAGGTCCTGGCCGAGGAAGCCCGGGCGCTCGCCTCCAGGCACGACCTGTGGATCGACGTGATCGAGCCGGAACGGGCGACCGAGCTTGGCATGGGCATGTTCATGGCCGTCGGCCGCGGCAGCGACAACCCCCCACGCATGATCGTCATGCGTTCTGGCGGGGATGGGGAGAAGGATGCCCTCGGCCGTCACCTCGCGATCGTCGGCAAGGGTGTCTGCTTCGACTCCGGCGGAATCAGCATCAAGCCTTCCGATCGGATGGAAGAGATGAAGATGGACAAGACCGGGGCCTGCACGGTGATCGCGGCGATCGCCACGCTGGCACGACTTGCGCCCGGCACGCCGCTCCTGGCCGTGGCGCCAACCGTCGAGAACATGCCCGGCCCGCATTCCACCCGGCCGGGCGACATCGTCACCGCCCTCAACGGCAAGAAGGTCGATATCACCAACACCGACGCCGAAGGCCGGCTCATCCTCGGCGACGCGCTGACGTACGCGGAGCGACTCGGGGCGACCCACCTCGTGGACGTGGCGACGCTCACCGGGGCGGTCGGCCGGGCGCTGGGCCACCAGGTGACCGGGGCGTTCGGGGCACCACAGGCCTTCTACGACGAGGTCGCGGCGGCCGGGGAGCGAGCGGGCGAGCGCTACTGGCAGCTCCCCCTGGTCGACGATTACGTGACGGACATGGAGAGCTGGTACGGCGACCTCCAGAACTCGGGCTCGCCCGAGGCCGGCCTCGTGAAGAGCGGCCTTTTCATCCGCGAATTCGTGACCCGGCCGTGGGTCCACCTCGACATCGCGGCGACCGGGTACTACCGGAAGGCCACCCCATACGCCCCGCGCGGCGCGACCGGCGCGTCGCACGCGACCCTGGTCGAGCTGGCGCTGGCCGGCGCCCGCGCAGGCTGACAGCCCAGCCCGCCGGCCGACCGATCGCGCCGATCGATCCACGACGATCGACTTGATGGAGCCTTGGTCCGCGGTGCTCGGGGCTGGTGGGTTCGCTCTCGGGCTGGCGGCCGATCGCCTCGCGACGCGCTGGCCCGAGCACGACGAGGAGCACCCGCCTGGCAGAGCGGTCGACTGGCGGACGGCGACGACCGCCCTGGTCGGGGCCGTGGCCTTCGGCCTGCTGCCCCTCCGCTTCGGCCCCGACCCGATCGCCTTCCTCGTGTTCGGTGCGTGGTTCGGCACACTGGTCGTTGGCCTCGCGACGGATCTCGACCAGCGGCTGCTGCCGGATCTCCTGACCCTGCCGGTCATCCCGGTCGCCTTCGCCTACGCACTGAGCGGCGCGGACCCGCTGGTCGGCTCGGAGGTCATCCTGGCGGTCGCAGCCGCGTTGATCATTCCGGCCATCCTGTTCCTGCCGTCGATCCCGTTCGGGGCGGGAGCGTTCGGGATCGGCGACGTGAAGCTGCTGATCGGGGTGGGCCTGCTGGCCGGCTGGAGCCGGGCACTCGGGAGCGTGGTCTTCGCGCTGGTCGTGGCCGGGATCGTCCTGATCGTGCTCCTGGCCGCCCGTCGGATCGGCCGGCGAACCTACGTGCCGTTCGGGCCGTTCTTCATCCTCGGGGCCCTGTGGGCCGTCCTGCTTCGAGGCTGATCGGACGAGGGATGGTGCGGCGGTCCCAGCGCGGCTCATGACCATCGACCCACATCGGCCGCGCCGGGCCGCAGGCTAGACTCGGCGCGTATGATGCCCTGAAGCCGGTGTCGTCCCGAGTCGTGCCCCCTCTGGACGGCGATGAACCGGCGGGCGTCACCGTCAGACGCACCCAGGCCCCTCCGGGGTCCGGGGCGACCCACGGAGTTTGCTCGCACGATGACATCGCCAAGGAGCTGCGCGCGTCGGTCCGCGGGGTGCGCTCGCCCATGAGCGGCTGGACCTCGGTTGCCGGGCCCTCGACCCGGCGTCGTCGCTTCGGCCGCCGGCTGGGCCTCCTGCTTCTTCTGCTCCCGCTCGTGACAGGCGTGCTCGACGCGCCAGCGAACATCCCGGGCGTCCACGGCGACGAGCTCAGTGACGCGCGCGCCCGCCGGGCCCAGTTGATGAAGGACGTCGCCGCGCAGAAGGCGCGGGTCGCGCACCTGGCCGCGATGCAGTCCGGCCTGTCGGCTGACATCCATCAGACCGCCAGCGAGCTCCACGGGACGAACGCCAACCTGGACAAGGTCAAGGTCAAGATCACGGCCATGCAGGGCCGCATCGACGCGGTCCAGGGCCAGTACGACGAGCTCGTCGTGCAGCTCGCGGACCTCGATGCCGAACTTGTCCAGGTGCAGTCACAGGAAGCCACCAAGCGATCGGACCTGGCCGCGCGACAGGCGCTCCTGGCCGACCGCGTTCGGAGTGCCTACGACAGCGATCGCACGTCGCTGCTCGAGTCGTTCCTGTCGAGCGGTACGTTCACCGACGTCCTCGCCGAGATGAGCTA
>JAXDKX010000385.1:0-2669 GCA_034666905.1 Chloroflexota bacterium
AGTGTCTCCGGGACGTCGCCCGCGACGATCCGGTGGGCGAGGCCCTCGGCGATCGCCGTCTTGCCGACGCCGGGCTCCCCGATGAGAGCCGGGTTGTTCTTGGTTCGCCGGGACAGGATCTGGATGACCCGGTCGATCTCCTTCTCCCGTCCGATGACCGGGTCCAGCTTGCCGGCTCGTGCCGCGTCGGTCAGGTTGATCCCGAGCTGATCGACCGTCGGGGTCTTGCTCGCTCGCTTGGTTTCGGGTGTCGGACCGGCCGACGAACTCTGCGACAGGACGCGGATCACTTCGTGGCGGACTTTGTCCAGGTTGACGCCGAGCGATTCGAGGACTCCCGCGGCGATTCCCTCGCCTTCGCGGACCAGTCCGAGCAGCAGGTGTTCCGTCCCGATGTAGTTGTGCCCGAGGCGTCGCGCCTCGTCGATGGCCAGCTCGATGACGCGCTTGGCTCGCGGCGTCAGGCCCACCTCCCCGACGACCGGGCGATCGCCGCGACCGATGATGAACTCGACGGCCGTCCGGACCTTGGCCAGCTCGACGTTCATGTTCTCGAGGACGCGCGCGGCCACGCCTTCGCCCTCGCGGACGAGACCGAGCAGCAGATGCTCGGTTCCGATGTAGTTGTGGTTGAACCGCTGCGCTTCGTCCTGCGCCAACGTCAGGACCTTTCGAGCGCGATCGGTGAACTTGTCGAAACGATCCATGAAGTCGAACGCCTGTTCCCTGCCGAGCGTCACGGATGTGCCGCTCTGGCCATGCTAGCACGGCGACCCTGCGGTGGAGGCCACCCCAGAAGTCCCGTGACACCTGTACCTGATAACGCACGGGCGATCCTCGTGGATGCCCGTCGGAGGTCAAGAAATCGAAACGACCCGCCGGGAGGTCTGGGCGGGCCGTCTGGACGCGATGGGGTCCGGTCAGCCCTTGGTATTGGCCTCCATCGTGGCCTCGGCGATCTCCTCGACGGCCTCCGCCTCGGCAGCCTCTTCGGTTGCCTCGTCGGCCGTAACCGCCTCGGCGATCTCCTCGATTGCCTCGGCTGCGGCGGTCTCCTCGGCTTCCTCCTCGGCGACGACCGCCTCGACAACGTCGACGGCAGCTTCGATCGCCGCCGGCTCGTTCTCGTCGCTCGCCGCTGCCACGTCGGCAAGCTGCTGGGCCTCGACGGCGGCGTCGGCTTCCAGGGCGGCCTCGTCGGCCTCCACGGTCTCGACGACGGCTTCGATCGCGTCGGCTGCAACGGCCTCTTCGGCCTGCTCGTCGGCGGCGACTGTCTCCTTGACCTCATCGACCTCGGCCGCCGCAAGCTGCTGGCGGACCTGGGCGAATGCCGATGCAAGGGTGTTGTCGATCCCGCCCTCGGGCTCCTGGACCGCGTCCGACATCGAGTAGCTGCGCTCCGGGCGCGGCCGGCGTTCCTGGCGCGGAGCTCCAGCCGCAGGGGCGGGTCCGGCCTGGCTCACCGGGGCCGGGGCTCCGGCTTCCGGTGCCGTTCGAGCGGGCGGCTCCTCGGCCTGCTTGAGGCTGAGCCCCAGGCGGTGCCGCTCCGAGTCGAGCGAGATGATCTTGAGCTTGAGCGCCTGACCCTCATGGACGACGTCACCCGGGTGGGCGACGCGCTGGTGCGACAGCTCGCTGATGTGGATCAGCCCCTCGAGGCCGTCGCGAACGCGCACGAAGGCGCCGAAGTTGACGAGCTTGGTGACCGTGCCGTCGATGATGTCGCCGACCTTGAAGTCCGCGACGGTGGAGTGCCACGGGTCGGGCTGGAGGCGGCGGATCGACAGGCTGATCCGGCCACGCTCGTGGTTGATGTCGATGACCTCGGCCTCGACCTCCTCGCCGACGTGGTAGCCGGACTCGGGGTTGTTGACCTTGTTCCACGAGAGCTCGCTCTTGTGGACCAGGCCGTCGATGCCGCCGAGGTCGACGAACACGCCGAACGGCGCGATCGAGCGGACGCTCCCGGTGACCTTCTGGCCGACCTGGAGACTGCTGAACAGCTCGTCCCGCTTCTCGCGGCGCTCCTCGTACAGCGCGACCTTCTCGGACAGGATCAGGCGGTTCGCCTTGCGGTTGACCTCGAGGATCTTGAGGCGAAGCTTGCGGCCGACGAACGGCATCAGCTTCTCGGCGATCTCCTGGGCCGCATCGCGCGGCTGATCGTTCTGCGGCCGGCGCGGGAAGTCGACGATCTGGCTGATCGGCACGAACCCGCGGATCCCGCAGTCGACGATGAGGCCGCCCTTGTTGTGGTCGATGACCGGGGCCTCGATGATGACGCCCGCCTCGAACTGCTCCTGCATGGCGCGCCACTTGCGCTCCAGGCCGGCGCGGCGCAGCGACAGCACGACGTGGCCCTCGGGCGACTCGGGCTGCAGCACGTAGACAAGGACCGTGTCGCCGATGTTCAGCTGCGGCTGGGCCTCGCCGTGGCGGCCGTACAGCTCGCGGTTGCTGACGACGCCCTCGGACTTCGCGCCGATGTCGACCAGGATCTCGTCCTTGTCGATGCGGACCACGTTGCCCTCGACGACATCGCCGTGCTTGAAGCTGCGGATCTCGCCGCTCTGCTCGTTGAGCAGCTCCTCCATCGTGGTGGGCTCCGGACCCAGCTCTCGGACCGGGAGCGGCTCCTCTTCCTCGTCTTCACCGGCTGCTGGCGC
>JAXDKX010000386.1:0-3549 GCA_034666905.1 Chloroflexota bacterium
GGTCCGAGGGTCATAGCGACGAGCACCATCCCGTTGGTCCCACCGTCGCCGCCGATCTTCATCACGACGGTGCCCGGCTCGGGCCGAGTGTCGACGTGACGGTGCGGCCTCAGCCACCTGCTGTCGAGAACCTTGCGATCGTGCGCCGGCTGTAAAGTGCGACGCGGAGGTTCGGCGTGCTCACCATGGCGGTCGGTCACAGCGATGATGTGGATCCGGCGACCGCGATCGCGATCGTCGTCGAGCAGTGCCGCGCCGCGCTCGACGGAGTGATCCCGCAAGCAGGGATCCTGTTTGCGGCCTACGACAGCTTCGATCGATCGGTCGTCGACGCCGTTCTCGAGGCGTTTCCTGGTGTCCAGGTGATCGGGGGGACGTCCGCGGCCGAGGTGTCGTCGGTCAATGGCTACCAGGAAGATTCGATCACGCTGTCGTTGTTCGCCTCGGACGACGTGGACATCACGGTCGGGCTCGGCGGTGGGCTCGCCGATGACGTCGCTGCGGCCTGCCGCTCAGCAGCGAGTCAGGCGCTCGCAGCGACGAAGAAGGACCCGAAGCTCTGCATCGTTTTGACCGAGGGCCTCGCCCGTGACCCGCAGCTCGTCCTGGAGGGGATGGGGAAGGCGCTCCCGCCCGACGTCGTTGTGGTCGGCGGGGCGTCGGCCCAGCGGGACTTCGCGTCGACCTCGGCGGCTGGGTACCAGTTCTGCGGTGACTTCATCGTCCAGAACGGGATCGCAGCGCTGCTCTTCTCCGGGCCGCTCGCATTCTCGACCGCGATCGGGACCGGCTGGCGGACCCTGGGCGCCGTTGGCACCGTCACGCGATCGGAGGCCGGCGCGGTCAACGAGATCGACGGTCGCCCGGCGCTCGAGTTCCTGGCCCGGTATCTCGACGCGTCCGGACCCGCCGCGTTCGGCAATCCGCTGTCCGTCGTCGAACCCGGCGCATCAGAATCCTACCTGCGCGCGATCCAGGGTTCGGACCCGGCATCCGGATCGGTGCTCCTGACAGGTGAGATTCCAGTGGGCGCGACCGTGCAGCTCACGACAGCCGACACAGACGAGATCATTGCCGGCACGAAGGCTGCGCTCGCTCAGGCCAGGGCCGATTTTCCAGCCGGTGCGACGCCGGAAGCCGCGCTGATCTTCTCGTGCGCCATCCGCCAGTATCTGCTCGGGTCGCGGACAAGGGTCGAGGCGGAGCTGGCTCGATCCGAATACGGGGCGTCGATCCCGCTCGCGGGCCTGTACTGCTACGGCGAGATCGGCCCGATCAAGGGCGCCGAGACCAGCCGCTTCCTCCAGGAGACGTTCGTGACCCTGCTCCTCGGAACATGAGCGAGGGGCCCGCCCCGGGCGGGGAGCCATCGGCCGAGCTCTCCCTCGACGGCCTCCGCAAGGACCACACACGGCTGGTGAAGCGGGTCGGCCGACTCGAGGCAGTCCTCCAGAACGTCGAGCAGATCCGGGATACGAATGCGCGGCTGCTCGACCGGCTGATGGGCGAGCTCGAGGCCGAGCGGGCGAAGTCGCAGCGGCTCCTGCTCAACATCCTGCCGCAGCCGATCATCGACCGGCTCAACGCCGGCGAGCAGCTCATCGCCGATCGCTACGACGACGTTGCAGTGGTCTTCAGCGACTTCGTTGGGTTCACCGAGCTCTCCGCGAACCTGCCGCCGGCGGCGGTCGTCGCGTCGCTGAACGCCTTGTTCTCGACCTTCGACGCGGCGTGCGCGGACCTCGGGGTCGAGAAGATCAAGACGATTGGCGACGCCTACATGGCTGCCGCCGGGCTGCCCGGGACGACGACCGACCACGTCCAGGCGGCGGCCGACCTAACCCTCGCGATGCGGGCCGCGGTCGAGGAGGCCGGGGCGCCGTGGCAGATCCGGATCGGCCTGCACTCGGGGCCCGTCGTCGCCGGCGTGATCGGGACCAGCAAGTTCGTCTACGATCTCTGGGGCGACGCGGTCAACGTGGCCAGCCGGCTGGAGACTGCAGCACCTGCCGGCCGGATCCAGGTCTCGGAGCGGGTCGCGACGGCGCTCGGCGACGCGTTCGAGTTCGAGCCACGCGGCGAGATCGAGCTAAAGGGCAAGGGCGCGACGAAGGCGTTCTTCCTTCTCGACCGGCGCTAGGCTTGCCGGGTGACCACCGGCGCGTCGCTTCGACGGTCGAGCCTCGCCCGTGGATTGCGTCCGTTGGACGCTGCTCAGCACGTCCTCGGCTGCCCGCCGCGAGGCGCTGACCCCAGTTGAGGGCGGTCGCCTCGGCTCAACCGTCCACCGCCCGGGCGAGCCGGGCCGGTCGGGCGGTGAACGCACCGTAGGCTTGAACGGCGGTCGCGAGACCCTCGTGCACGCTGCTGGGCAAACGGGCGAATGGGGCCGCCTCGATGACGATCTCGCGGGCCCTGATGGTCCGCTTCCAGGTGCCCACGACCTCGCCATCAGCCACGATCGTGGCCTTGAACATCCCGTTTCCGCCCGGGACGATCGCCTCGTTGTGCTCGCGTGCCAGGGCGGCCGATCGATCCCCGTAGCCCAGGAGGTACTCATCAAACCCCGGCAGGAGGTGCACGCGAGCGGTTGGCGCGGCCGCGGCGAGCGTCTCCGGCGCGAGGTGGTACGTCACGCCATCGAACTCCAGTGTCGTGAGCTGCGGCCCGCAGATCGCGATGCCGCGTCGCACGTCTCCCTTGGTCAAGCCGGACCACCGGGCGAGGTCGGCGGCCGCAGCCGGTCCGTGACTTCGGAAGTATCGCAGTGCGAGTTCGCCCAGCGCCTCGTCACCATTCAGCCGCATCGGCTTCGGCACCCATTCGTCGAGCAGCGCGAATGTCTGCTTCCTGCCATCGGTCGCCCCGAGGACGAGCGTGCCGGTCTGAGCGAGGTACCACAGAAGGTGATAGCCGCGCTGGCCGAGCGTGCTGACGCCGGCCGCATCGAAGGCGGCGAGTAGCGCGTCTCGTGTCAGGACCCGACGGCCGCCTAAGGCTGACCAGGCGATCTCGCGGGCCTTCTTTACGTCTGCCTCGGTGATCCCCAGGGAGGCCCGCCGTCCAGCGGCCGATGCGAGCGCCCGGGGTGCCGTGAGCGCCAGCAGCCACCCGAGGTCCTCGCCGGCCACGAGATGGAGGGTGCCGCGTAAGGGCCAGGAGCGCACGATCTCACCGGCGTCGCAGGCCGCCTCGACCGCCCTCTCGGTCGCGCCGGTCTGGCGGATGCCGACCGACCACTTGACGCCCGGGAAGTCCTGGGCCTGCAGGGCGAGCATTCGGCGGACGACGTCGAGCGGCCTCGAGAGCTCCCTTCCGCCGATGTGCTGGGCCGCGATCCGCAATGCCGTGAGACGCCGGCGGCTCGGGGTGAAGGCGGGTCCCGACATACGCACAGTATCGGTCCGGAGGGTGTCGTAGGCGGGATCCTCGGGACTTGATGAGCGCGGAGTGCCGGAACAGGGTGACGTTCGCATGGCGCGGGGCTCCTGGCGGCAATGTGATGGTCGCGGCCGGTACCCGCGGGGGATGGGGCCAGTCTGGGGGAAT
>JAXDKX010000387.1:0-4012 GCA_034666905.1 Chloroflexota bacterium
AATGGCCTCGAGCAGGTACAGGAATCGCGTGGCGACACCGAAGTTGCCGCCACCCCCTCGAATGGCCCAGAACAGGTCGGGGTGGCGCTCGGCATCGACCCGGATGACCTCGCCATCCACGGTCACGACGTCCGCGGCCAGCAGGGCGTCGACCGTCATGCCGTGCTTGCGAACGAGGTAGCCAATGCCTCCGCCAAGGGTGATTCCGCCAATCCCGACCGAGCCTGTGTCACCGAAACTCGTCGCGAGCCCATGCGCGCCCACGGTTGTCGTGTACTCGGTCGCCGTCAGGCCGGTCTGCGCCCACGCCGTCCGACCATCGACGTCGATCTCGAGGCCCTTCATCTCCCGGAGGTCGAGCACGACGCCGCCCTCGCACGCGCCAAACCCCAGGCCGTGGCCGCCGCTCCGGATGGCAAGGGGCACACCCTGCTCTCGGGCGAACGAGACGACCCGGGCGACGTCAGTCGCGCCGGCCACCCGGGCGATGATTGCCGGGCGGCGGTCGATGTCGCCGGAAAACACGGTCCTCGCCGCGTCATAGCCGGCGTCCTGGGGCCGGATGATCTGACCGGTCAGGCCGGTAGCGAGTCGCTCGATCGAGGCCGCGCTGGGGCGCGACGACGGGGCTTGCCCCGTGATGGACGTCATGGCAGTCAACCCTGTGCTCGTGTCGGTGGTGGTCACTGCTAGGACGGCGATGGTCGGACAAACTCATCGGTCGCACGGCGACCTCGGAGCGCCGGCAGGCGCCCAGGGGCCGCAAGGGCTGCAGCCAGGTGTGGGGGAAGGCGCTAGTCGCTGGCCTGGATCTGCTCGCTCAGCTCCCGCTCAGCGGCCGCCTTGTCGCGCAACCCGACGGTCACTCGCTCGATCTGCTCCGACAGGCGTGCGACATGGGGGTCGCGGGGATCGAGCCTGGCCTTCTCCTCCTCGAGGGATTTCACCCGCTCGGCATCGCGACGAATCGATTCCTCGGTGGAGCGAAGGTCATCCTGCGGATCGTGCATCGAGATGGATCCCTCCTGCGTCATGCGCCGAGTGCGCCGTCGCGACCCAGCGGCCTTCCCGGTAGACGTACCAGATGAGCGTGGGTTCGGCGGCGAGCTCTCGCGCGTGGACTGCCGCGCGCGGGTAGACCGCACGAAGCCGTCGCTCCAGCTCGTTGATGGACCACGCCCCATGCTCGACGAGCACCTGGGCGAATCCTGCGAAGACGCCATCGTCCCCAGGATTGACGACCAGCGTCGGCTTCATTGCGCCTCACCCATCTGGGCAGTGTCCCCGGATGGGAATCAACCCTTCAGCCCCGTGGGACGGTCCAACGATCGCAAGCGCATTGCAAAGCGCTGGCGAACGCCCAGTCAGCGACCGATCGGCTCGGGCCGTCCGAACAGGTAACCCTGTCCATATTCGACGCCAATGGCCTGCAGGGTCGTCGCCTCGGCCTGGCGTTCCACTCCCTCGGCGATGAGCTGGCAGCCGCCGCTGGACGCGAAATGCGCAAGGCCGGCAGCGAGCGCCTGGCGGAGCGGGTCCCCGTCGATGCCACGGACCAGCGAGATGTCGAGCTTGGCGTAAGCGGGCCCGAGCTCGAGGATGTGCCTGAGGCTCGCGTAGCCGGCACCCGCGTCGTCGACGGCAAGCCCGACGTCCCCGAGCCGGCGGACCGCGCTCCGAAAGGCCTCGTAGTCGGCAATCTGCGCGTGCTCGGTGACCTCGATGACGATGCTGCGCTGGGACGTCGCGAGGATGCGCGCCAGCCGGCGAGGGGGCGCCATGACGACTTCGGGCGACAGGTTGATCGACAGGAACGTGCCTGCTGGCAGGGCAGCGGACCCCTCGACCGCCGCCTTCACGGCGGCGATCTCAAATTCGGTGCCGAGCCCGACCTCCCGGGCCTCCGAGAATCGGACGTCCGGCGACACGCCGTCATTGAATCGGGTGAGTGCCTCGAATCCAACCGGCACCCGCGTGTCGAGGGCCACGATCGGCTGGTACACGGGGAAGAAGTCCCCGATTCTGAGCAGGTGGCGTAGCCGCGTCTGTTCCGCTTCGACCTGGCGACGGTCGGCGATGGCGGGTCCGGCGACGGCACTCAACACGCTGGCGTAGTCGATCACGCTGGCCAGGAGCTTGGCCAGACGCCTTGGCAGCGAAGGGCTGGCTCCAGGCCCGGAAACGCCGATCGTGAGGATGCCGACGAGCGCGTCACCCGCGTGGATCGGAGCTCCCGCGACGAGGTCGAGCTGGGCATTCCAGAACGCGGTCGTCGCCTCGCCGCGCTCGGGCACGCCGACCGATACCGCCCACGGTCCATCGAGCGCCCGTGCCAGGAGATCGCGTGTGCGGCCGTGATCGAGCGCTGGTCCGCCACGGACGAGACCGTCGCGCTCGCTGAACGTCGCCAGTGGCCGGAGGCCCGACCCCCCGACCAGCTGCAGGATCCCGACATACTGCGATCCCGTGCGCTGCGCGAGCTCGGCGACGACAGCCTCGGCTGCCTCCTCCGGGACACTCGAAACCGCGAGCTGGCCGATGGCCTGGACCGCATCGCTGCGCGTTCGGAGCTCCGACTCGACGGCTAGCTGCCAGGCTGACCCGATCCGGAGATGGGCCCGGATCCGGGCCACGAGCTCGGCCAGTCGAACCGGCTTCGCGAGGAAGTCATCGGCCCCGGCGGCGAGCGCCTTGAGGACGCTGTCGCCGTCTCCGGAGCCGGTCATCAGGATGAACGGCAGCATGGATGACTCCGGACGCTCGCGGAGCGCTCGCACCACGTCGAGCCCCGACATTCCGGGCAGGCCAAGGTCGCACACGACGACCGCGATCGGCTGTGTTTCGATCAGGTGGAGCGCGTCTCGGCCATTCGCCGCCTCCGCCGTTTCCAGCCCAGCCTGTCGCAGGGCGAAGACCAGCAGGGAGCGCAGCCCGTCGTCGTCATCGACGACCAGGACAGGGCTCGGTAGCACTCCGGGCTCGAGACTCACCAACTAGCTCGCGCGATACGTCGCCGCCAGGCGGGTGGGGATCGCCGGAAATGGGCCGTCAATCTCGTCCGGCAGTCCTGGGCTCATGCGGGCTGGGCAATTGGTCAAGTCGGACGATCGAGACGCGACATGGACTCGGACAAACCACTGATACGCGGATCGGGCGGGTGAGCCCGCCGGAGCATTCACAGTCTCATCGCGCCTTGGCGCCTGACGAGGAACTTGTTCCATCGGCAATTCGCGGGTCGTCGACGACGGTCTCCGCCGCCGCCGCGAGACCCGCCGGGTCGAGCAGGCGAAGGCGATCGCGGCCGACCCGCATGACCACGTGCTTGGCCTCGAGGGTTCTCAGCACGCGACCGGTCATCTCACGGCTCGTGCCGACAAGCGACGGCAGGTAGGCACGCGTCAGCACCGGCTGTTCGGAGAAGAACAGGTCGGCGTGGATGCTGAGGATCCGGGCGACCCGTCGAAGCGCGCTCTGCCGAAGCAGCGTGTCGATGCGCGCGACCGCCTCCTCGTATGCGACGAGGGTGTGATCGAGGATGTCCACCGCGAGGCCCGGATCGGCGCACGCGAAGGATCTGACCTCAGATCCATTCCACAAGGCTGCCGGGCTGGGCGTCACCGCCACGGCGTCCCCACCGGCCGGACGTGCCGCCAGGGGAAGGAGTGAGGCCAGCCCGCCGCGAGTGACGATCCGCACGATCAGGTGCCGGCCATCAACCGTCGTGCGGCGAACGGCGACATGGCCGTCGAGCACCAGGGCAAGGGAGGACTCGTCGCCTTGCCGGAGGAGCGGCCTGCCGGCATCGAACCGCCGGATGCTGGCCGCTTGCGCGAGCGCACGCCTCGTATCGAGGCGGCTATGCGGAAAGGCTTCGCCGATCACTTCATGCAGCGCGTCGGCGGTGGGCGCTGGAGTCGTGCTGATGGTTCGTTGCTCCCGAATAGGCTGCCGGCGGGCCCGCAGTATATCTCAATAAGACAGGCCGGTCTATAATGAGACAGATCTGTCTCTA
>JAXDKX010000388.1:0-8296 GCA_034666905.1 Chloroflexota bacterium
CGACTGCCCGAGCAGCCAGGCGTCGAGGGTGGCCTGGTCGGAGACCACGACCGTCGTGGTCATCCCGGTATGGCCCAGCCCGCACAGCTCAGCGCACATGCCGGGGAAGGTCCCGCTCTCGGTGGCGGTCAGGTAGATCTGGGTCGGGCGACCGGGGACTGCGTCCTGCTTCACGCCGAACGCCGGTACCCAGAAGGAGTGGATCACGTCGTCCGACTTGATGATCAGATGCACCCGGCGGCCGACCGGGATGTGGAGCTCATTCGAATCAATGGGCTTGGCTGCCCCCTTGGGCGCATATTCGTAGTGCCAGGCCCACTGCTCTGCCTCGACCTGCACCTCGAAGTCCGCGGTCTGTGCTCCGCGAATCTCCACGAGTCCAAATGCGCCGTACACGAACAGGAAGATGACCAGGATCAGGCTGACGCCGACCCACGCGGCCTGCAGCCCGGTGTGACCGTGGATCGGCGGGCCATCGACCACCTCGTCGGTTGCCCGAAATCGAAGTGCGGTGTACACGAGCCCAACGACGACGAACATCAGGACCGGCACCGATGCAACGGCGAGCAGGACGAACGCGCTGTTCTCGATGGCGGCCTCGCGGGAGGCGATCACCGGGATGATCTGCAGGCCGCCGACGGTCGCCATGCCAAGGACGGACAGGACGAGCCAGACGGCAGCCGCCGTCAGCAGATGACGCCGAGGGCTCACGGCCTGGGATCGAGTCAGCTGACCGTGAGGTCGACGTGCATGCCCTTCTGGTAGTGCAGAAGTTCCCCGACGTGCAGGTTGCAGAAGATGACGTAGTGACCCGGCTGGAGGGTCACCGTGAGCGTCCGGTCGCTGCTGCCGGACTTGATCTCGGCGGCTTCGCTGGGATCGCCAACTTCCGTCAGCTCGGGCGCATCCTCGGAGATCTCGCCATCGGCATTCAGTGGCAGCGCTGACGACGGCAGGTCCGTCTTGCGGACCACGAACTCATGTTCCTTGTCACCGTTGTTGGTGATGTTGAAGGTGATCTTGCCGGCGCTCATGCTGGTGGAGCTGAGGCTGATCTGCCATTCCTTCAGGGTCGCGGAAATCGGGCCGGTTCCGCCGGAGGACGCCGCAGGCGCGGAACAGGACGCGAGCAGGACGGCGAGCGCGATGAGCGCCCACCCTTTTCGCAACATTCCGGTCATCCTCTCCTCCTCGCCGCCAGATGCGCCGGATGACGGGATCACGCGCATTCGCCCACATCCCGCCGTGGCTCTCATGTAGCATCGATGCGGATCGCCCGGCCTTCCATCCTCGCAACCAGCCATTCTCGAGGTTCGTGTTGACCATCCCCGTCTACACGCCACCGGCCCTGCCCAAGGTTGCGGTTCGAGCCAAGGTCGCTCTCGAGGGCGCTCCCGGTGGCCTCCGCAGGTGGCGGGAGGGGATCCACCGGCTGGTCTCGGCCGTGCGCGGCAACCCGTGGTTCATTCAACTCACCCTCGACCTGGTGGGCATCGGGTTCATCGCGCTCGCCTTCTCGCATCCCGCGCTCTCGGCGGAGTTCCTCTTCCACTGTGTCTTCACGCTGCTCGTCCTCCACGCGTTCCTGTTCGGGCTGCGCGGCACCCTGTTGCGGATTGCCCTGGCATCCGTTCCACTCCTCCTGTATGCCGACGCGAGGGCATTCGGACTGGAGGAGCCGCCGCTCGAGCTGACCGAGTGGCCGCTGATGTTCGTCATCGCGGCGCTGGTTGCCCTGATGGCGGACAGGCGCAATTCGACAGCGCGCCACTATGCCGGGCTCTTCCGCCGGGCAAGCGAGCGACTGCTCACGGTGGAGGAGGACGAGCGGCGCCGGATCGCCGGCGAGCTCCACGACGGGGTCGGGCAGGTCCTGACCGCGCTGACCCTGACGCTGGATGCCGCCGCGACAGAACCCGATCTTGCCATCGCCCGCAAGCGCGTCAGATCCGCCCGATCGTTGGCCGACAACGCACTCGCGGGGACGCGCGATCTCTCCCACCGGATTCGACCGACTCGCCTCGAGGAGCGCGGCCTGGTCGCGGCCATCCGCGATCTCGCATCGCAGTCCGGATTCCCGGTCGGGGTCCGGGCCGACGATTCGGCCGCCGATCCGCAGCTCCTTGGGGCGACCGCCACGGTCGAGGTCTACCGCATCGTGCAGGAGGCCCTGGCCAACGCTGCACGCCACAGCGGCGCCCCGCGCGCCCAGGTATCGGTCGCTCGCCAGGATGGGCGCCTGTCCGTGGTCGTATCCGACGAGGGACACGGCTTCGACCCGGCCGAGGCCCCAGAATCCGGGATCGGCCTGGCGGGCATGCTGGAGCGATCGCGCCTGCTTGGCGGTCAGCTATCGATCGAGTCCGCGCCGGGCGCCGGGACCCGCGTCACGGTCTCGGTCCCCACGGTTTCCGACACCGCGGCCGGCTGATGGCACCGATTCGGATCGCGCTGGTCGACGATCACGCCCTCGTCCGCGAGGGACTTCGGCTGATCCTCGAGGCGCAGCCCGAGATGGAGGTCGTCGGCGAGGCGAGCGACCCAGCCGGCGCGCTCGCACTGGCTGCGCTCCGAACCCCCGACATCATGCTGGTCGATCTCACGCTCGATGGCTCTGACGGCGTGACCCTCGTCCGCGACCTCGCGGTGCGGCATCCCCTGATCCGCGTGATCGCGGTGACAATGCATCTCCACGAGGAAACCGTGAGGCAGGCGTTCCTCGCGGGTGCGGCGGGCTACGTCGTCAAGGGTGCCGCCAGCGCGGACCTTGTCGCCGCAGTCCGCGCGGTCGCCAACAATCAGCACTACATCCACCCGGTCGTCGCATCGGTTGTCGTCGTCGATTCCCTGCGCTGGCTCCGGCAGGCCGATCGCCTGAGCCCGCGCGAGATCGAGATCCTGCGCCTGGTCAGCGCGGGGCGGACGGCGGTGGAGACCGGCCGTGCCCTCGGAATCAGCGCACATACGGTCAGGCGCCACCTGTCGAACATGGCCTCCAAGGTGGGTGTGCACGGGCGTGTGGCGCTGACGCGGTACGCCGTGGAGCACCACCTTGTGTTCGACGAGACGTAGCCAACCGAGCGTGTTCGCCAGCCGCTAGGATCTGCGGCGATGCAGACCTTGCCGAGCGGACAGTCGGACCGTACGGGACGCAGAATGGCCGCGTCTCGCAAGACCGGGAAGGTCGCCGCCGCACTGGGTGTCGTCGCACTGGCGGCCGCCGCGGCGTACGCCTCGATACTGCCGCTCGGGGGCGAACCCACGCCATCGAGGGCTCCTGGTCCCGGGGTTGCATCGAGCGGCAGTGCCGCCCCGGGCGTCGGGATCGGGCAGGCCGCGCCGGACTTCGTGGCCTCCGGGACAGGTCAGGAGCCGCTCCTCCACGACCTCGACGGCAACGCCGTTCGGCTTGCCGACTACGCGGGCAGGCCGTTGTGGATCGTCTTCTGGGCGACGTGGTGCGTTCCGTGCCAGGAGGAGGCGACCGACATTCGCGACCTGTTTCACCTGCACCGCGCGGACAACCTCGTGGTGCTCGCGATCGACACCCAGGAGCCGACCGCTGCGGTCCGCGAGTATGCCCTCGCCAATCACCTCGACTATCAGATCGCGCTCGATCCAGCAGCCGCCGTCAAGGACCTGTACGGCGGGCTGGGCCTTCCGTCCCACTTCTTTCTCGACGGCAGCGCCGTCATCAGGGACCGCTACTTCGGCCAGCTGACCCGCCCACTCATGGAACAGCACCTGCAGGCGATCGTCGGGTCCTGAGCAGCTGCGGACGCTTGACCGTCGGGCCCTACTTCTTGATCGGGAGCGCCCTGAGCAGCGGCTCGATCTCGCCGCGTGTCACGACCGTGTCCCAGGACGCCGCGATCCGTCCGTCGGCACCGATGAGGAACGTCCACGGCTCGCGCAGGTCGCCCCCGGGCGTCGACAGCCAGTCGAGCGCTGCCTGATTGACCAGGCCCTTCTGGAAGTCCTGGTAGATCTCGACATGGATGAAGTCGGCGCGGTCGCGGTATTCGGTGGCCAGCTCGGCGACGAGGTCCGTCACCGGACCGCAGAAACGGCTGACGCAATAGACCGGTGTCGAGAAGACCACCAGCGCCGGGTGTCCGGCCTCGATCGCGTCGGCGATCGACGTCCTGTGGAGCTCCGGGTCCGGAATGGGCTTGCCGCCGACGGCTCGTGAATCGATGGCGACTGGAGGGACGTTCAAATCGTCGAGGACCGGATGTTTCGTATGCGGGGCAAGCGCACCGACGGCAATGATCGACGGCTCGGCGAGCACGCTGAAGGCCGCGTCAGAACTGAATTTCGAGCCGTCGTCCAGGCCCCCACGAGCCGTGACCTGCCAGTATCCGGCGGCCGGGAAGGTGATCGATTCGACGGCATAGACGCCCCGCCCATCGGCCGGAACGGTCAAGGTCGGCGGGCGGTCACCCCCCTCGGGCGACCCGGGAATCGGCAGGAACTGCGCGGTCGCATCGGCCACGGTGCGGGCGGCGGCGGCCGCCTCGGGCGGTGGCGTTCCAGCGGCATCCCCCAGGTAGCTGAAGCTCACGTCGACGCTGCCGAAGCTGAGCCACAGGTTGTCACCGGTCAGGATGGCAACGAGAAGTCGTCCAGGCTGATTGGCAACCAGCTGGTAGGTGGCGACCTCGGCAACGATGCCGTGTCCTGTGGCCGACGGTGCCGCCACCGGAGTCTGCGCAGGTGCCGCGCACCCGATCAAGGTCGCCAGGAGGAGCGCACTCGACGTGGCCCGCGCCCGCGGTCGCCAGGCCGGGGCCGTTCTCATGCCGCGCACCCCGGCACCTCCTCGCCCAGCGCCTGCAACGCGGCGTCCGTTGACGTCCGGAGCGCCGCCAGGTCGACGGCCAGCGTTGGCGACGCCGTTGACGCTCGGAAGTCCGATTCCACCCTCGCCATCGTCTCCAGGACGAGCGCCGCCGCCGAGCGGTCCAGCCGAGGGTCGGCGGCCAGAGCGTGGAGCGACTCGTGCGCCACGTTGATGAAGGCACGCTCTGTCACGGCCATATCCGGGAGGGCAAGGATCGCCTGGCACAGCCCCGACGAAGAGGCGGACAGGCGCGCCGTCGGGAGGCTGGACCCGGACGACGGGCTGGCAACCGACGAGCACGCGCTCAGCAGCAACGCGAACGAGACGGCTGGCGAAAGCCACGAGACGGGTGACCGGCGGTTCGCGAGGCTGGCCCTTGTGCGGAGCGACATCGCCTCAAAACCACCTGCGCTCGCGCGACACGCTCCCACGGCCAACGCGGTGAGCGAATTGGTACCGCATACCGGATTCGAACCGGTGATCTCCGCCTTGAGAGGGCGGTGTCCTGGGCCTCTAGACGAATGCGGCCCGGTCAGCGCGGGCAGATCGGTCGCCCAGGCCGGTCGGCATGATAGCAGCGGCGCCACCGGGCCATCAAACAACTGCGAGGCGCGGAGTTGCGTCGGCGGCGCGGCTGGGGCAGGCCACGCTCCGCGGCCCCGCCGCGAACGTGACGCCTTCGTCCGCCGGTCGATGCTCCAAGCAGCAACGAAGACCGCGGCCGCGCCGACCGATCCATTTCCCCCATACGCCACCCGCGAGAGCGTTAGCAGCGCACCGTTGGGCGGGAGCAACCAGATCGACCCCATACGCCACCCCGGAGAGCGTATGGGTGCGATTCACTCCATCGCCGTCCCTAGTGCCACCCGCAGGAGCGTATGGGGATTCCAGGCCGGCATGGCTCGCCGGCCCGAGCGGGCCGGTTGCACGCGGGCGCGGCTCGCCCGATTCCGTACAGGCCGCCCACCCCCACCTACAGCCGGTTGGTCTCCAGGAACACGCGGACCGCGTCCGCCACCTGCTGGTAGCTCGTCTCCCCCAGCACGAGGCCATAGTGCGAATGCGCAGCAAACGGCTCGTACGTGGCGCCCAGCCAGTCCGCGAGACGTTCGGAATCGGCCATCGGAACGGTCCGGTCGAGACCACCACCGACGACCAGGACCGGCACGTCCTGCAGCCCGCGCCGGTCGACCGTCACGCCCGACAGCATCTGTCGGCGAGCAGCCCCCGCCTCGTGCGGCTTCTGGCCCAGGAGATGCTGGATGCGAAGGACGTCCGCCAGCGTCAGGTCACGATCGTCACGCAACAGGCGCTCGGGGAGCGTCTCCCAACCGATCAGGGCCCGACCGTAGACTTCGGGAATCTCGCGCAGCTCGTGCTGGCGGGCCGGCGGTCGCAGGTCCCTCGGCAGCTCCGCGCTCAGCAGCACCAGGCCCGAGACGGGCATCCGCTCGGCCGCCTTGAGGACGAGCAGTCCGCCCATCCCGTGTCCGACCACGACCACGCCGCTGCCGAACCGTTCGAGCGCCGCGACGACATCCTCGGTGTATGTCTCGAACGAAAGGGTCGCCGGATCCGCGGTCTGCGACCAGTGATGGTTTCGCAGGTTGAGGGCATGTCCCTCCCAGCCGCGGGCGGCGAAATAGCCCAGGTAGCGTTCCCATGTCCACGACCCGCCGAGCTCGCCGTGCACGAAGAGCAGCGGCTTTCGTCGGGAGCGCCGCTCGGGCAACCAGGACTCGATGTACAGGCCGCGATCGTGCAGCTCGATCTCGTCCTTGCGGATGGGGCGACCGCCGCTGGCCGGCGGCAGCTGCGAGTGCGTCAGGATCTGGTCCGGAATCGTGTCGGGCATGGGCCTCACCACTCGTGTGGATTGATGACGAGGCCTGACAAGGCCTTCGGGTAGAAGTAGGTCGATTTCTGCGGCATGACGTCGCCATCCCTTGCGACGGCCAGGATGGAGGCGACCGGCGTCGGTTCCAGGAGGAATGCGGCATCGGCCTCCGATTCGCCGGCATCGACTGCCGCGATCGCCTCCACCGCCGACTTGGTATATCGGATCGCGCCGCCGGCAATGGCATCGCTGCCGATCCCCGCAAGGCGCTCGAGGGCCGCCCCGAGCAGCGTCACGTCGAGAGCACGGACGGCCGCGCCACCGGGCGGGAGGTACGGTTCGAACGCATGGCGCCGGGCGGTCAGGACGAAGCCGCCCGATCGGGTAGCGAGCCCGAACCGGCCCTGGCCGCCACGGGCCAGCCCGATCGGCTCGAACACCTGGCGAAGCTCGGGAGCCTCCACGTCGCGGCGAACCTCGAACAGTCCATCGAGACCTGCGATGAGCGCGGCGACGCCCTCGCCTCCCAGGCCGCGCAGGATCCGGTGGGTCGGCAGGACGGTCAGTGGCTGTCGCTTCGATTCGAGGAAGAGCGTCAGGAGGTAGTCGAAGGCGGGGTCTTCCTCGCACGACCGCGTCATCCGCCGCTCGTCCCGGTAGCGCAGGGCCGTCTCGTAGCGATGGTGGCCGTCGGCGATGGTGACCGGTCCGGCCGATGTTGCCGCGAGCAGCGGAGCCACGGCTTCGGCCGCATCGCCATCGGCCGCAACCGCCCAGAGGCGGTGCTGGACTCGATCGTCGTCGAAGAGGTCAAGGTCGGCGGTTCGACTGCGGATGGCGTCGATGACCGGCTGACCTGCAGCCGCCGGATCCTCGTAGAGGGCCACGACCGGACTCGTGTTGACGCCCGTTGCGCGAAGAAGCTTGTAGCGGTCCTCGCGGGGTCCGGCAAGGGTGCGCTCATGAGGCAGGACCCCGGACCCCGGTCCGAAGGGCTCGAGTCGGAGCCGCGCGAAGAAGCCCACCTGGGTCCGCGATACGTCGGTTCCTGGAACGAGGTACGACTGCTCGTAGAGGTAGATCGAGGGATGCGGGTCCTTGTGCAACGTCCCGTCGGACCGCCAGCTGGCGAGCGTGCGAGCCGCCCTACGGTAGCGATCGTCGGCGGCGTCGCCTGCATCCTCGCGCGGCAGATCCAGGCGCACGACGTTGGCCGGATGGCGAGCCAGCAGCCGTTCGTGCTCGGTGGCGCCGATCACGTCATATGGCGGAGCGACAGTGCGCGCCGGGTCGCCAACGGTTGCGGTGTTGTAGCGCAGTGCCCGAAACGGGCGGATCTCGGGCACGGGACCCTCAGGAAGATGGCGCATTGGCCGGGGGCTCACGGGACCGTTGCATCGTACGATAGCCACCGGCCGAGCGCCCACGACCGTGCAACTTTCGCCTGGTCCGAGGCGTCCTTGCTGCGACCTGATCCAGCCGAACCGTCAATCCGGAGCGTTCGTGCGTCGTCGACCAGCCCCATCCGGTGTCCGGCCACGTCTCCAGCGCACCGGGCGCGCCCTCGCGGCTCTCGGCCTGCTGCTCTCGGCGCTCGGCCCGCTTGCCGGATCGGC
>JAXDKX010000389.1:0-6340 GCA_034666905.1 Chloroflexota bacterium
GAGGTCCAGGGCAGCACCACGCAGGATGAGCTGGCCGGTGGTGGTCCCGTCGTCGAGCAACATGCCGTCGGGGCGAAGCTCCGTCACCAGGCCACCGACGCGAACATCGCGCCCGACGAACGCGCCCAAGTCGACCAGGTCCGCATCGACGACGCTGGACGATCCGCCGGCTGCGGCCGCCGGACTGCCTCGGGTCGTGGAAGGGGAAGGCGCCGGGCCGCTCGTATCAAGGGGGCCGAGCGTGCCGCCGATTCCACCGACGATCCGGAGATCCGCCGGGAATCGGGGCAGGATGGCGTATCGGCGATCCGTCGCCGTCGGAAATGGCCGGCGAACGATCCCGATCACCGTTGCCATCCGACCCTCCAGCACGGCGGAGCTCGCGATGCCGGAACCTGGCTGGCCGACGATCGGCACGTGTTGCGAACCGACGACCACCTCGGCCCGCCATCGATCGCCGAGCTTGTGGACGTTGTCGATCCGGCCGGTGAGCGTGACGAGCCGCCACTCGTGCACGGCACCCGGTTGCCCGTGGAGGACGGTCGGCGACGGGACGCCTCCGCCGTCGAGCAGGTCCACTCGCGTGGCGCGGAGCCTTGGGGCACCGTAGGCGACGCCGACCCTGCCTTCGGCTCGGATCCTCGAGCCCGGCGCCGGCGCGCCGACGCCAACCGGCAGGAGCAGCTCGATGGCGCCGTCGGCATCCTGGACGACGATGCGACGCCCGCTGGCGTCGAGCAGGGCGACCGGCGCCGTGACGATGGCGTCGATGGCGACATCGCGGGCGCCCATCCCGAGCGCCTGGACGATCCCGACGGTCCCGGCGGTGGTGGCCGGCCCATTGCTCGACGCGGCACCGATTCGTGGCGAGGGCAACGGCGACGAGGCCACGGGGGGAGCCAGCGCGACGAGGTCGGCCGCATCGCGCAGGCAGGCGCGATAGCCATCGAGCGCATCCTTGTGGGTGGCTCGTTGCCCGACCACGCCGATCGCCTCGTAGGTGGTCCCGACCCTGAAAGATGCGAGCGTGACGCCGCTGGAAGCGTCCGCGATCACTTTCACCGGGTTCACGCCGTCACGTTCCAGGACGAGCGTGATGTCGCCGCCAGACGATCGCTTCGGTTTGTCAGCGAGTTGTCCGCTCAAGCTGACAAGGCGACCTTCCAGGGATTCGTCCAGGCCGCCGGATCCAACCGGGATCGCCCCAGGCGGGATCGCCGAACCTGCCGACTGGATGCCGCCAGCCCCCGGCTTGATCTCGAGCTGGCCGTACGGTGCGCCGAGCGCGCCGTCGACCTTCAGGAGCATCCCGCGAGTGAACGGTTCGGCGTCGCGTGGCAGGCGAACCGCGATCCCGCCGCTGCTGTCGGCGATTGACAGGAGCGTCGGGGTCCCGAGCCGGCCGGCTTCCGCGATGACGACGCCGGTCACGGTGACTCGTGTCCCGAGCGGCAGGGTTCGGACCGCGGCGATCGACTCGGGCTGGTCCGTTGGGTTCGGCGTGGGCCCCGGCGTCGGGCTCGGCGTGGGGGTGGCCGTCGGGGTCGGGCTGGGCGTTGGGGTCGGGGTCGGGCTGGGCGTTGGGGACGGCGTCGGGGTGGGTGCGGCCAGGCTCAGCTCCCCGTCCAGCGTCGCGTAGATCCGGTAGCCGGCCGTGCCGGTCCCGGAGCTGTCCCGCTGACCGAGCGGGCCGACGACGACCGCCGTCATGCCGGCGGCCACAGCCTTCCCGCCGAGCGCGTCGGGCCCGATGACCGCGCGCACAGGGCCCGATCCATCGTCGATCGTGACCCCGACGCCGTCGGCAAGCGCGTCGATCGGCCCGGACAGCGTGCCCGCCACGGAGATCCGACGGCCTTCGAACGACTCGGTCGCACCACCGGAGGCGAGCGTGAGCGCCACGGGCAGCCCGACCGAGAAGCCGGCCTCGATCGTTGCCTCGGCTACGCGCAGCGTCCGCTGTGCGTAGCGACTGGCGACCGTGCCTCGCAGGGTCACCAAGGTCCCCGCTGGCCACACTCCACTCACCGGGGCGTCGAGATAGATCGCGATTCCGCCACTTTCATCCTGGATGAAGCCTGTCCTCCCCGACTCGAGAGCGCCGAGCGCCGTGGTCAGGACGCCCTGGACGGTGACGACGGCCCCGTCGGGGCTCATTCGGGCGGCGGCGATCGGCTCGGGCGAAGGTGATGGCGAGGGAGTGGCGGCCGGAGTCGGAGTCGGCGTTGGCGTCGCTGTGGGTGCAGGAGTCGCCAGCGGGGTCGGCGTGGGGGTCGGTGCAGGAGTCGGACTCGGTGTCGGCGTGGGCGTCGGGGTTGGAGTCGTGACCGGTGTCGGCGTCGCGGCCGGCGTTGGCGTCGCGGCCGGCGTTGGCACTGGCGACGGAACCACGGGTGACCCAAGGCCCTGCGGCGAAGGCGTCGCCTGCACGAACCAGTCGGCGGCGTTGTCGTTCGTGTCCGTCCCATTTCCGGCCGGCCCGCCGGGAGCTCGCTCGAGGCTCGAGCCAGCCGCGGGCGCGAAGGCAACCGTGCCCTCGACGAAGCCGCTCGTCGCATCGCCCCACCCGACGGCGTCGAGGACCGGGCCACCGACCACCCGAAGCGCCATCGCGCCCCCGGTCGCGGCCGCCCCGCCCGTGTAGGTGGCATCCGCCCCCGCCGCACGGACGCCTGAGGCGTTGGACAGCAGGAACCGCTGCCCGGGCACCAGGATCCGCGAGGTGGGCCAGGTCACCTTTCGGGTGACGGTCGAGCCCGAGGATGTTGCGTAGACGACCTCGAGCCCGAGCAGGTCCGTCGGGCCGGCACCCTGGTTCGCGATCTCGACGAACTCGTCGGAGGCCGAAGCTCCACCCGTCTGGACCTCGGAAAGCACGAGGGTGGACACCGGCCAGCCGACCGCGGCGGCGAGCGCAGCCGGCAGGCCGACACCGCGCGGACCACTCGCCGTGGCCAGCATGACGACGACGATGAGCGCGGTCAGGGCCGCCCGCCGGGCACGATCCATGGATGACCTCCCGGCGGGACGGGCGGCTGCAGCGGTTAGGCGCTGGTTATAGCCAACCGCTCTTGGCGGCGGCGTATCGCTCACTCAACCGCCGGTATCACGGTCGGGCGGCGTGCACTACGATGCGCTCCACCATCCGAGCCCGACCCTTACTGGAGAGACCGTGGCCCGCGCCAAGAGGACTGCACGAGCCGACGCCCGGCGTCGCTACCGAGTCGCTACCGAGCCGGCGATCGACATGGAGCTGGACGACGCCGATGGCGCGCCCGACACTCGTGCCGACAGCCGGAGATCGCCCTCACTCTCCAGGCCGGAGGCCGCGCCGGCCCGGGTTGGTGTGCTCGATGCCCTCCGAATCTCGGTCCATCCTCCGAAGTTCCGCGAGGATCTCGCTTCCCTGCCGTGGCTGGCGCTTCACACGAGGGCGCTCTGGATCCCGGTGCTGGTGGTCGTAGCCAGCACGATTGCCGTCATCGCGACCGGGGGCAAGGATGTCGTCACGGCGTTCCTGTTCGCCTACTTCGTGCAGACGCCAGCGATTGGTGGCGTCTTCCTGGCGGGCTTCCTGGCCCCGCGGGCCAGCTGGCTGCTCGGCCTGATCGTCGGATTGGTGGCGGCGATTGGCTACGCGGCATATGTCATCGTCGCGGCGAGCCGGCTGTCGGGTGCCGATGCGCCGGATCCCGGCCTCGTCCGCGACACGATCATCTCCGCCCTCGTCCTGTCGCCGATCCTGGGCGCGCTGTTTGCGGCGGCTGCCGCCTGGTACCGCCGATTCCTGCGCCTCTCGAATCCGAACCGCGGGCGCCAGGCTGCCGCGCAACGACGGGGCGGCGACGGTCGCTCTCGCGGATCGAACGGGTCGCAGAAGGCCGGCGCTCGCCGCTGACCGAAGGGCTATCCCAGCCGGCGCATCCCGGCATGGCCGAGCTGTCGGACGCCGGCCGGCCGATCCGGGCCGCCGGCCGCAGCGGCCACCTCGGGGAGTGGGCGGACTGATTCGGCGATCACGTTGACCACGGCACCCTCTCGTTGAAGCTGGCCCTCCACGAGCAGGAGAGCGTGACGGCGGACCACGCTGCGCAGCCTCGCCCAGGTGTCCGGCCAGAGCGTGACGTTGACCATCCCGGTCTCGTCCTCGAGCGCAAGGAAGACCGTTCCCTTGGCGGTCATCGGGTGCTGTCGGGTCACCACCAGGCCGCCGATCCGGACAGGACCCGACGGACGCTCGGCCAGGCTTGCGTTGGCGATCGCACCGAGCCGATCGAGTGCCGGACGGAAGAGCGTCACGACCTGGCGCCTGGCGTCGAGGCCGATGACCGCGTAGGCGTCCCCGATCCGTTCCGACTCGGTTATCTCGGGGAGTGCCGGAGCTTCCGTCGCCGGCAGACGCAGGTCCATCGGCCGCCCGGCCGCCGTCGAGCGTCGACCGCCGGTCCGTCCTGAGCCGCGCAGCGCCCGCCCGTCCACTCGACCTCGGGACGCTCCGGCCACCTCCCGCAGCTGCCAGAGCAGCTCTCGACGGGGCCGGCCGAGCGAGTCCAGCGCCCCGGTCCGGATCAGCCGTTCCAGGACCTCCTCGGGCAGGCCGGTCCGCTCGACCACTTCGGCCAGGCTCTCGTACGGCCCGCGGACCAGCTCCCGATCGAGCAGCGCTTCGTGCTGCTCGCCGATCCCCTTCACGAGCCCCATCCCCAGGCGGACGCCCCAACCGGTGGCCGTCTCGGGGATCCAGTGGTCACGCGCTGCAGCCGACGGGATGACGCAGGCCGGGGAGCGAACCGGTTTGGGCCGGGTCGTGATGCCACTTCCATCGGGCAATGGCTGCCCTGGGTCGTCGTCGTGTGATCCATCGTCGCCGGCGCCGCCGGCAAGGACCCAGCCGGGCTGGCCCGCCCATTCGGTCGTGGTCTTGTACGAGGAGGCATTGATATCGACCGGCAGGACGGCCACGCCGTGGCGCTTGGCGTCGTTGACCAGGACCTCGACCGGGTAGAAGCCCATCGGCTGGGCGTTGACCAGGCCGACCAGGAACTGGGCCGGGTAGAAGAGCTTCAGGAAGGCCGATTCGTAGGCCGTTCGGGCAAACGCTGCCGCATGGCTCTTCGCGAAGCCAAAGCTGGCGAACGCCGCGACCTGGCGGAACAGCTCCTCGGCCGTCTCCGGCGTCATGCCCGGCTGGAGCAGGCAGCCATCAACGAACTGGCGGTGGAGCTTCTCCATCTCGCGGCTCGAGCGCCAGGTGCCCATCGCCCGGCGGAATCCGTCCGAATCGGCCGGGGTGAACCCGGCTACCTCGATCGCGATGCGCATGACCTGCTCCTGGTAGAGGATCACGCCCATCGAATCCTTGAGCACGGGCTCGAGGCTCGGATGGAGGTACGTCACGGGCTCCAGGCCCTGCTTGCGGCGCAGGTAGGGGTGAACGGCGTTGCCCTGGATCGGGCCGGGCCGGATGATCGCGACCTCCACCACGAGGTCATCAAGGTTCTGCGGTCGTGACTTGGGCAGAGTCTGCATCTGGGCCCGGCTCTCGACCTGGAAGACCCCCACGGTGTCGGCCGCCTGGAGCATCGCGAAGACTTCCGGGACCTCCTCCGGCAGACGATCGAGGTCGAGGCAGACCGCACAGTCGTGCTCGATCAGCTGGAGGGTCTCGTCCATGGCCGCCAGCATCCCGAGACCGAGCAGATCCAGCTTGATCAGCTTGAGCGTCTCGACGTCCCGCTTGTCGAACTGGACGACCACCCGGTCCGGCATCGTCGCTCGCTCCAGCGGGGCGATGTCGATGAGCGGCGCCGCAGTCACCAGCATGCCCCCGGAATGGATCGACAGATGGCGCGGGAAGCCATCGATCCGGGCGCAGAACTCCAGCCAGCGCTCCCAGTCGCTGAGGCCCACCGTCGAGCCACCACGAGGCTGCGGCGGCGGCTCCGGCTCGACGCGGGCGACCGAGGAGTGGCTGCCCGGCGTTCCGTGGTCCGCCCGGCGCTGGGCCGGGGGATCCCAGCGGGCGGGCCGGCCCAGCTTGTCCGCCGCGCGGGGTGGCGGCTCCAGCTGGCCGCTCTCCGGATCGACCCGGCGACCATCGATCAGCGACGGTGCGATCAGCTGCTCGCGATCGCTCGCGTAGCCGGTGCCCCGACCGGCCCGCAGCCAGGCCACGCTGGCCGGCGTGTCGCCGGGGCCGCCCTCGTCGTCGCCGCCACCACCCGGGCGAAGCTCGGCGACCGGGGCCAGGGAGGTCGGGAGCCTCGACCCGGCCCGCTCGGCGACGTCCACTCCTGGCGCCGCAGTCGCCCGTTCTTCCCATCTACCAACCGGGGTGGTA
>JAXDKX010000390.1:0-10899 GCA_034666905.1 Chloroflexota bacterium
GGGCGAATGCGGACGTTCGACGCGGACGCGACGGTCCGCCGGTTTGCGGCCCTTCAGGGGCCGCCTGCCTCCGATCAATTCCGCTCCAATGTAGGTAGAAGGTCCGGTCAGCGACCGCGTCGATACGGGACGTCAGCGATGACCGTGTGCTCGCGTCCGACGAGGGCAGCCTTCAGCCGGTTGGCGGTCTGGTTATACAGCAAGCGGTCCCACCAGTGGCGGGGCACGTACTCGGGGAGGACGACGATGGTCAGTGGCGCCTCCTTGTCCGGAGGCCAGGACTGGTCGAGGATGTCGAGATAGGCGACCAGCGGAGAGATGAGCGCGCGGTACGGGGACTCGACGATCACCAGTGGCACGTCGGGAAGCTGCAGCTCCCATCGTGTTCGCAGGGCATCGGCTGCGTCGAGATCGTCCGTGACGTAGATGGCGCGCAAGTCGCGCGTCAGGGCGCGTCCGAAGTTGACCGCCTGGACCACGGCACGGTTGATTCCGTTAACCGGGATCACGACCCGCTGCTCGCGGTGCGGTCCGGGCAGGACGCCCGTGTCGCGGACGCGCAGTTCCTGCTCCTCGACCGAGTATTCACGGTAGATGAATGACATGAGCGCGACGAGCAGTGGGATCAGGGCCATCACCAGCCACGCGCCGTCGAAGAACTTGACGGAGGTGACGATCACGGCGACGGTCGCCGTCAGAGCCGCGCCAAAGGCATTGATCGACAGGCGACGGCGCCATCCGTGCGATCGCTCGCGCAGCCAGTGGCGGATCATCCCGGTCTGGCTGATGGTGAAGTCGACGAAGACGCCGACGGCGTAGAGCGGGATCAGCAGGTGGGTCTCCCCGCGGAAGACCACGATGAGCCCGGCCGCCAGGCTGGCCAGGACCACGATCCCGTACGAATAGGCGAGGCGGTCGCCGCGCAGCGCGAATTGCCTCGGCATGTGGCCATCGGCGGCGAGGATGGCGAGGAGGCGAGGGAAGGCATTGAAGCTCGTGTTCGCCGCCAGGAAGAGCAGCAGGGCGGTGAAGGCCTGGAAGAGATAGAAGGGGATGCCGTCCCCGTAGACCCGATGGGCGATCTGCGAGACAACGGTTTCCTTGGCCGGAAGCTCGACCGGGCCGATGGCGAAGTTGACCGCCAGGTAGGTCATGCCGATGAACAGGATGCCGAGCAGGACGGCCATCGCGCCGAGGGTGGCCGCGGCGTTACGGGCCTCGGGCGGCTTGAAGGCCGGGACCCCGGTGGCGATCGCCTCGGTGCCGGTCAGGGCCACGGCTCCAGCCGCGAAGGCGCGCAGCACGAGAATGGCTGTCAGTGGCTGGATCGTGCCCGTGATCTGATCGCGAAGGTCGGGGGCGTAGTGGGCGCCCTCGCCGAGCACCACGATCCGGAACACGCCGACGCCAATCATCAGCAGCGCCGAGCCCAGGAAGAGGTAGGTCGGGACGGCAAAGATGTTGCCCGCCTCACGCAGGCCCCGCAGGTTGCCCAACGTAATCAGGGCGATCGCCGCGACCCCGATCACGACACGTTCGTCGAACAGGACCGGGAAGGCGGAGGTGATCTGTTCGACCGCCGACGAGGTCGAGACCGCGACGGTCATGACGTAGTCGATCATCAGGGCCGAGGCCGCCACCAGCGAGACGGTCCGCCCGATATTGCGGCGTGATACGGAATACGAGCCACCACCGGTCGGGTAGGCGATGCAGATCTGCCGATAGCTGATGGCGACGACGATCAGGAGGACCGCGATGGCGATGCTGATCTCGAGCCCGAACGCCATCGCGGCAGCCCCACCGAGGATCAGGACCCGCAGGATCTCCTCCGTCGCATAGGCGGACGAGCTGATGGCATCCGAGCTGAAGATCGCCAACGCTTTTTTCTTCGACAGGCGCTCGCCGAGCTCGTCCTCGCTCGCGAGCGGGCGGCCGACGAAGAATCCGCGGATCGATGCGAGGAGTCGGCCGCGAGGGGTCGTCGGTACGCTCGCCGCCTCGCGGGCGGTCAGCTGTCCTGGGCCGGTGTAGCGGAAATACGGGGAGTGGGGACGCTCGACGCGGACCCTTCGGTCACCTGGCTTGCGACCCTGCAGCGGGCGCCGTCCTCCGATCACCTGGCGTTCTCAGCGCCCATGATGGATGCGCTCGGCCAGTCGAGGCGGCAGGCCAGCGGCGCGGATCGATGCGTCGACGGCGGCCACGTCGTAGGCGACTCGATGCCAGCTCGCCGTCCGGGCATCGGTGTCCATGACCACGTAGCTGGCGCGCGGATCGCCATCGCGTGGCTGGCCGACGCTTCCCGGATTGAGCAGCACCCGCCCCTCGCCGAAACCGACGGTCGAAGCGCCGGCGCCGCGACCGGGGCCGACGCTGCCGATCCGATCGGCGACCTCGAGGAATGCGAGCGGGATGTGGGTGTGGCCGTTGAGGCCGTGCGTCGTGGCCATGGCGGTGAGGCTCAGGTGGGCCTCGGCTGCCGTCGTCACGTACTCCCATGTCGGGTCGCGGCCGCTCCCGTGGACGAGCGTGAAATCCGACTCCTCCCACCGCTCCGGCAGGTCCCGCAGCCAGGACCGCGTCCCCTCGGAGATGGTCTCGCGCGTCCATTCCATGGCCGAGCGCGCCTCCGGGTTGAACCAGTCCACGTCGATCGCACCGGACGCGGCGGCATCGTGATTGCCACGAACCCCCAGGGCTCCGAGGGAGCTCAGCCGGTCGACGACCCCGTCAGGCTCGGGGCCGTAGCCGACGATGTCCCCGAGGTGCCAGATCGCGTCAACCGCGCCGGCCTGGGCGAGGACCGCGTCGAGGGCGAGCAGGTTGCTGTGGACGTCCGAAATGACCGCGATCCGCATCCCGGCCAATCTAGCAGCCGGCCGCTCACCAGGGCCGTCGCTTGCGCGTGCCGGGATCGCGTGGATAGGCGTCCGGGGCCCGCCCACGCGCCGTGGCGAGGACAAGGCAGTGCCCCTCGAGCCCGGGGACGTGGACCGGCACGACCTCAAGGCGCCCGCCGCCGAGGGCCAGGGCCGCACGTTCAGCCGCGGCCAGCTCGGCATCGAGGTCACCGCGCTTCCAGGCGACGAGGACGCCGCCCGGGGCGAGGAGCGGGAACGAGAGCTCGATGAGCTCGGCGAGGCCACCGATGGCCCGGGCCGTGACCCCCGGCCAGCGGCCGCGGTGACGGGCGTCGCCGGCCAGGGTCTCCGCGCGGACGGCCGAGGCCTCCGCGATTCCGGCGAGGCCGGTGGCCGCGATCACCGTCTCGAGGAACCTGGCTTTCTTGCCGATCGGCTCCGCCAGGAGCGCCCGAGCCGCCGGCAGTGCTGCAGCGAGCGGCAGGCCAGGGTAGCCGCCCCCGGAGCCAACATCGACGAATCGATCGACGCCGCGGTCTCGAAGGATCGCGAGGGCGCTGAGGCTGTCGATCACGTGCCCAAGAGCGACCCCGGCCGGATCGCGGATCGCGGTCAGGTTGATGGAGCCGGTCCAGGCCAGCAGCAGGCGGGCGTGCCCGTCGATGGCTGTGCGGGCATCGTCGTCCAGGCGCAACCCGAGCACCTCGAGGCCGCTCTCAAGGCCGTCGCGGTATGCCGGCGGAAGGTCGGCTGTTTCGGCTACGTGCGTCGGGAGCGGCTTGCGCGGTGTCTCCACGACACGCCTCCACTGACTCGCGTGCCGTCCAACCGCGCGGCGCCGCTCCCGGCGTCCGCATCGTTTCGCACCGCAGGCGCAGCTTGGTCTTCCCCGATCCGTTCGGTTCGCGGCCGGGTTTCCCCGTGCCCCTGGCGGACCGCGTTACCCGTGCGTCGACCCCAGTGCGGATGCCGGACGGTAGAGGTCCGGCGCTCGTGATGCAACCGGTTTTTCCACGAAACGCCGGTTACCCACCGGATTCGTGGATAACCAGAGGTCCTCAGCCGGTTCGTCCACTCCCGCGGACCGGGCGGCCCAGGGTGCGTCGGACGACATCGATGACCTCGTCCACATACTCCTCGGCGTTGCCGTGCTCGGCCGCGGTTCGAACGCACCCGCCGACGTGATCTTCGAGGACGATGATCGAGAGGGAGTCGACGGCCGCGCGCAGCGCCGAGGTCTGCTGCAGGATGTCCACGCAGTACTCCTCGCGCTCGATCATCCGGGCAATGCCACGAACCTGGCCCTCCATGCGCGACAGGCGCCGGACGAGCTGGGCCTTGTCCTTGGAGTAGCTGTGGCGGAAGTGGCTCGGATCTGGCGGGGCCGGCTGGCGGTGGCCCTCGGCTGGGCTCATCGGCGGTTCATGCTCCTCTTGTCGTTCGCGACGCCGGGGTGGCGGCGTGCCGGCATCATACTCCCTGGGGGTATCGGTCGCTCGGGGCCTTCTCCGTCGCGGACGCCGCTCCGGTAGACTTGCGGCCGATGGGTCCGCGCGATCGTCTTCGCCTGCATCCAGACGGAGCCGCGGGTGCCGTCTGCGGATGGAACGACGACTGGTGAGTGCGCCGTTCGCCCACGCCAGCGAGGCGGAGATGTCGCGCATCCTCGATTTCTACGGCGTCCGCTGGGAGTACGAGCCACACACGTTCCCGATCCTGTGGAATCTCGAAGGGAACGTCGTCGAGAGCTTCTCGCCGGACTTCTACCTGCCGGATCTCGATCTCTACCTCGAGATGACCACGCTCCGCCAGAAGCTGGTGCGCAAGAAGAATCGCAAGCTCCGTCGCCTGCGCGAGCTCTACCCGGACCTCAACATCAAGCTGTTCTATGCCCGCGATTTCCGGGCCCTGCTGCTCAAGTACGGGCGGCTGGCCCTGATCGACGGGCTGTCCGGGACGTCGGGACAGGTCGCCGCCCCGTACGGCGTGGCCGTCCCGCTCGACCAGTCGCCGGACCTGGTGGCGGCCACCCTGGGCATCCCCGCCGTCGACGGGGCTCTCGCGGTGGACGTCCTCCCCGCAGCACCGGCCGGGCGACGTCGCCGGGCCGTCAGGCCCAAGGGCGGCCCTGAGCAGGCAGTCCTGCCTTGACCCACCTCGCGGACCTGCATACCGATGTCGCCGAGGTCCTCCTGACGGAGGAGGAGATCGGCGCCAAGGTGCGCGAGCTCGGCGCGCGGATCAGTGTCGACTATGCCGGCCGCCAGCTGACGCTCGTCTCCGTCCTCAAGGGGTCGCTGCCGTTCATGGCCGACCTCATGCGGGCCATCGACATCCCCGTCCGGATCGACCTGATGGAGGTCAGCTCCTACGGCGGCTCGTCGACGGAGTCGTCCGGCCTGGTGCGAATCCTGAAGGACCTGTCGGCGAGCATCGTCGACGAGGACGTCCTGATCGTCGAGGACATCATCGACACCGGCCTGACCCTCAATTACCTGATCCGCTACCTGCGGGGCAAGGCGCCCGCAACGCTGCGGATCTGCACGCTCCTCGACAAGCCGGCCCGTCGACTCGTCGAGATCAAGGTCGACTACATCGGCTTCACGATCCCCGACCAGTTCGTGGTTGGCTACGGACTGGATTACGGCGAGCTGTACCGCAACCTGCGCTACGTCGGGGTGCTCCGTCCGGAGGTCTACTCGGGGCCCGAGGGGTGACGATGCATCGCCGGCCGCTCGGCCGGGGGCGAAGGCTGGCGGCCCTCGCCACGCCACTCATCGTGCTCGGCTGTGTGCTTCCGTGGTGGCGGGTCGGCGGGACTCCCGGGATCACCGCCGAATCGGGCAACGGGTTGGCCGGCACCGGCATCCTGGTCTTCCTTGTCGGCATCGCCTCCCTCGCCCTGGTTGCCCTGCCCTACGCCGCGGGCGATCGCCCGATCGCGCTCGACCGATGGCCGGCGTTCGCGATCCTCACTGTCGCGGGCTGGATCGGGTTCGCCTGGCGGATTGCCGAGCTGCTGGTCATCGGCGCCTTCCAGTTCAACGAAGCGGCCGATGTCGTCAGCCACGGGCCCGGGGTCTGGCTGGCCGCGCTCGGCTTGGTCGTCCTGTCCAGGTCGGTCTTCGAGATGGCCGCGGAGCCTGCCCACCGCTGACTGGCCGTCGGAGCGCGGCGGCCGCGAGGTCTTCATCCTGGAGCCGGCGGACCTGACGGTGCGACGATCGGCCGCGGGCGAATCTCGACCGCGACGGCGAACCAGCGCTCGCGCCCGTCGCCTTCGTGGTAGCGGAAGACATAGGTCCCGGCCAGCCACGAGGTCGCCTTCGAGCTGGGCCCGAGTCCGGGCGGCCGGTACAGCTCGCCAAACGGGGAGCGATCGGAGACGGGACGGCTCGTATCGACGACGATCGGCGTTGCGCCACCGCTCGAGCGGCGCCAGACGGCGACGTCCACCGGCCCGCGGGGCTTCTCGACACCGGCGACGGGCGCGCACCAGCCGAGCTCGGTCAGCCCTTCCGAGACGACCGGGACGATTGGAATCGAAGCATCGTCCGGTCCGGTTGCGGCCGCCGCCGGTTCAAGCGCCCGCCAGACGCGGACTCGCTGGTCGCGCCAGCGCTCGACCGAGGCGATGAGCCAGGTGCCCGGGTCGAGGCAGAAGGCGGCAACGACCTGCCCTGCCGTGCTTGTCGCGGTCGACGGAGCGGCTGCCGTCCCGGCCGGCGTTGGGTTGCGCGGGGCGCCTGCCGTCGTGCCACCTTCCGGCGTTCTGCTCGACCGCTCGGGTGACGACCAGGGCTTGGCGATGACGATGACCAACGCGACGGCGGTGACGGCAAGCCAGCGCCCGACCGGTGGCCGCCGACTTGTCAGGCCAACCGGGACGAAGGTTCCACGCGGTGCCTTGCCGCCGTCCATCGCGTCCTCGCGATCAGCCCTCCCCGAGGTACGCCTTGCGCACCGATTCGTTCTCCTTGACCTCGTCGGCCGGTCCCGACAGGACGACCCGGCCGGTCTGGAGCACGTAGGCGCGATTCGCGATCGAGAGCGCCTGCAGGGCGTTCTGCTCAACGAGGAGGACCGTGGTCCCCTGGCCGTTGATCTCCTTGATCGTGGCGAAGACCTGCTGGACGAGGATCGGCGAGAGCCCGAGCGACGGCTCGTCGAGCAACAGGACTCGCGGGGCGGACATCAGGGCGCGGCCGATCGCCAGCATCTGCTGTTCGCCGCCCGACAGGGTCCCGCCGAGCTGGTGGGTTCGTTCGCGGAGCCGGGGGAAGAGGTCCATCACCCGCTCGATATCGGGTTGGATCGTTGTCTGCTCGCGGGTGAAGGCGCCCATCAGGAGGTTCTCGAGGACCGTCATCCGGGAGAAGATCCGGCGCCCTTCCGGCGCGTGTCCGATTCCGGCGCGGACGAGATGGTGCGCGGCTGTCTTCGAGATATCCTTGCCCTCGAACACGACCTTGCCTCGGCGCGGATGGAGCAGGCCGCTGATCGTCTTGAGGGTCGTGGTCTTGCCAGCCCCATTGGCCCCGATCAGGGTCACGATCTCGCCACGACCCACCGTCAGCGAGATCCCCTGCAGGGCGTGGATGTTGCCGTAGTACGTGTTGACGTCCTCGAGGACGAGCATCGTCTCGTCGGTGTGGGCGGCTACCTCGGCGCTGGCGCTCATACCGCGGGCGCCCCGAGATAGGCCTCGATGACCTTCGGGTCCCGACGGACCTCGTCGGGCGTGCCCTCGGCGATCTTCTCGCCGTGATCCAGCACCGTGACCCTGTCGCTGATCCCCATCACCACGCGCATGTCGTGCTCGATCAGCAGGATGGTCAGCCCGAGGTCGCGCCGCAGGCGGCTGATGAGCTGCGTCAGCTCCGCGGTCTCGTTTGGGTTCATGCCGGCGGTCGGCTCGTCGAGCAGGAGCAGGACGGGGTTCGACCCGAGTGCGCGGGCGATCTCGAGCCGGCGCTGGTCCCCATATGGGAGGTTCTTGGCCAGCTGGTCGTCCTCGCCCTTGAGGCCGACGAGCGCGAGGAGCTCCGCCCCTCGAACGCGGGCGCTGATCTCCTCGGCCCGGTTTCGGCGAGTCGACAGGAGTGCGTCGATCCAGCCTGCCTTGAGGCGCGAATGCATCCCGACCAGGACGTTCTCCATCGCCGTCATGTTCGGGAAGAGGCGGATGTTCTGGAAGGTGCGGCCCAGGCCGGCCACGACCATGTCGTTTGGCCGTGCGCTCCGGAAGATCCCGATTCTCGCCAGCAGGTGCTGGTACCACGGCGGCCGCGCGACCCCGGTCACGAGGATCGCCAGCAGGACGAGGACCGTGACGAAGATGCCGAGGATCAACGTGCCCTCGGTTGCCCCGGCCGAGGCCAGCAACGAGGTGATGAACGCCACGATGCCCGGCAGGATCAGCCACAGCACGGGCTCGAGCCAGGCGCGCCTGGCTCGAGCGATCCGCGTCTCGCCGTGGAAGTCGATCCGGCCGGCAGTCGGGTCGTAGATGCCCGCGATGATGTTGAAGAAGGTCGTCTTGCCGGCACCATTGGGGCCGATCAGGCTGACGATCGATTGCTCCGGAATGGTGAAGTCGATGCTGTTCACGGCAACGAGACCGCCGAACCGCTTGGTCACCTTCTGGGCATGGAGGACGTCCGTCACGCAGGACCTCCCGATCCGCCGAAGATATCGTCGCTGCCGGGTACCTCGCCCATGCCGCCCTCGACCGCCGCTTCGTCGCCGAACCCGTCGCTGAATTCCTCGGCGATGTGCAGTTCGCGCCGCCGGCGTTGGCTCGGGAAGAGGCCCTCGGGACGCAGCAGCATCATCAGGACCAGGGCCACCCCGTAGAGCAGGAACTGGTAGTCGAGGAAGTTGATGTCCTTGAGGATCGGGATTCCGATCAATTCGGCGATCGAGTTGAGCTGCTTGAGCGCCACCGTCTGGATCATGAACACGATGAACGCCCCGGCCGCGACGCCCCAGATGTTGCCCATGCCGCCGAGGATGACCATCGCCAGGACCGTGAACGAGACGGTAAACAGGAACTGGTCGGGCGAGACGATCGTGAGCTTGGAGGCATTGAAGACGCCGGCCAGCCCGGCGGTCGTCGCACCGAGGGCGAAGGCGAGGAGCTTGGTGGTGACGGTGTTGATGCCGTTGGCCGCGGCCGCCAGCTCGTCCTCCCGAATCGCGTTCCAGGCGCGCCCCACCCGCGAATCCTGAAGACGGTAGAGCAGGGCCATGGCGATGGTCACGATTCCGGCCACCAGCACGAAATAGGCCAACGGGCTCAGTGGCGAGAACTCGCCGAGTCCGGGCAGTGCCTCCGGCCGATAGATGCCGCCGATCCCGTTGGTGCCCTCCGTCCACGTGTCGAGGTTCAGGAAGACGATCGGGACGATCTCGCCGAAGCCGAGGGTCATGATCGCGAGATAGTCGCCACGCAGTCGCAGGGTCGGCGCGCCCAGGGCGATGCCGAAGACCGCCGCGACGGCCGCTCCGACGATCAGCATCGGCAGGAATGGCAGGTCCATGTGCGAGAACGGGGAGTTCGAATAGGCGTAGACATAGGCGCCGATGGCGAAGAACGCGGCATAGCCCAAGTCAAGCAGGCCGGCCAGCCCGACGACGACATTGAGGCCCATCGCGAGGAGGACGAACACCCCGGCGTTGGCAAACCCGTCGAACCAGGGTTGTTCGGGCTGGATCCACGACAGCGGCGGGAACTTGGGCAGGAAGATCATCAGCGTCGTGATGATCACCATGCCCACGATGATGGTCGTCGAGCGGTGGAGCTCGGCGAACGCCCGCACGCGGGCCCGCGGCGACTGGGCGGGCGTCGGGGCGGATCGAGTCGTGGCGGCCGCAGTCATGCTCGATCTCCCGAGTGCTGCCCGAGGATGCCGGTCGGCCTGAAGATCAACACGAACGTCAGGACCATGAAGACCAGGAACTCCGACCAGCGCGAGAAGCCGAGCGACGCCGCGAAGTTCTCGATGAATCCGATGATGAAGCCACCGAGGGCGGCGCCCGTGATGTTGCCGATCCCGCCGAGGACCGCGGCGGTGAAGGCCTTGAGGCCGGAGTTGAAGCCGAGGTCGAAGCGGACGAAGCCGAAGCGCAGCCCCCACACGACGCCGGCCGCGGCAGCCAGCATGCCGCCGAGGAGGAATGTCAGGGAGATCGTCTGGTTGAGGTCGACGCCCATCAGGGCCGACGCTTCACGGTCCTGCGCCGTGGCGCGCATGGCGCGACCCAGGCGCGACCGGCTCACGAAGAGCTGGAGGCTCAGCATGAGGACGAGCGCCAGGATGAAGATGAAGATCGACAGGATCGAGATCTTGGCGCCGGCAAACGGGATCTGCCATTCCAGAGGAAAGATCTGGGGCGCCGAGCGGTCGCCCGAGCCGGCCACAGTCAGGGCGACGTTCTGCAGGATGAACGAGACCCCGATGGCCGTGATCAGCGGTGCCAGCCGGGGCGCGTTCCGCAGCGGGCGGTAGACGGCCCTCTCGATCCCCACGTTGAGCAAGCCCACGATCGGCATCGTGAACAGCAGCGCGCCGATCAGCAGCAGGACCAGCGGGATGACGCTGGTCACGCTGCCGGACTGGCCGGTAATGCCGCCCAGGAACACGACCGACAGGAAGGCCCCGAGCATGAAGATGTCGCCGTGGGCGAAGTTGATCAGCTCGATGATCCCGTAGACCATCGTGTAGCCGAGGGCGATGAGTGCGTAGATCGCGCCGATCGACAGCGCGTTCACGGTCTGCTGGATGGCCTGGCCCAGGAAGGTCATGGCCGCGTCGTCGGTTCGGCTGAGGGCAGCGCCCAGGGATCCGAGCGGGGAGTTGCCCGCGGTCAGCTCATTCGTATAGACGAGAGCGCGCCACAGGACGATGGCGTAGAGCAGGATCGCGCCGACGGCGTAGCCGGTCACGCGGACCACGCGTGCGAAGTGTCGCGGTGCGGCTGCAGGCGACGCGGATGACGTCACGCTGGGAACCTCACGGCTCGGCCCCTCTTGATG
>JAXDKX010000391.1:0-6156 GCA_034666905.1 Chloroflexota bacterium
GAGTTCGGTGAAGTTGTGATTTTGCGATGCCGTGTTGTGATGGATCAGGTTGCGCTGCCCGCCGTAGACCTCGACGGCGGCGCCGTCCCTCCCCCATTGGCGAGAGCAGGCATCGCTGCCCGAGATGTAGTTGTAGCCCACCTCGTTGTCGTCGCCCATCAGGCTGATCGCGACAGCACCGGCATCCGAACTGGGGTTCGGGTCCTTCATCCAGTTGTTGCTCAGCGTGTTGTTGAGAATCTTGTTGTGGTGGGCACCACCTTCGATCAGAATCCCGATGTATTGCTCATCGGCGCGCGAATAGCGCACGGTGTTATACGACGCGCCGGACATGAACCGGAAGCCCACCCGCCAGCCCATGGGCTGGTTCTGGCATCCCGTGTCAACGGCCGGCACATCGGAGCGGGTCCAGATGTTCTGAATGACAAGATGCGAGCCTGTGATCATCACGTTCTCGTGGCCATTCTGGATCTTGGGAAGTGCGCCGGAGCCGTAGGCATCGATCGTGATCGCAGCAGACGACGTACCGCTCCACTTGGCGGTGAGCGAGCCGGTCCAGGTGCATCCGCGCTTCAGCAGGAGGCTGTCGCCGGCGACCAGGGATGCGCTATTGGCCCTCGTCAAGGTCCGCCACGGGAGGCTGGTCGACAGGCCGGAGTTGGTGTCGCTGCCGGCAGAGCAGTCGACGTAATAGGTCGCCGTCGCGGCAGACACGGGCCCTGCCAACGCGGCGAGAAGCGTAACGACCGCGAGTGCGACGACGGTGCGGCGCGAGCGTGCGGGGAGCGGCGTGTTGGGCCGACTGGACACGTGGACCCCTCCTGTTTAGGGGCGCCGGGCAGACGGGAGCACTGACGGGCGATGCCCGTGACGGCGGCAGGTCAGCGCGCTTCCGCAGTCCGACGCGAATCTGGATCGGCAACGCCCGGTCGCCCGCGAAGGTCCCGGTATCGGCGGCAAAACTCTCGCTGGGGCGAGACTCGCTGGGGCGAGTTGCGCGATTCACCGATCCGGCCCAACGGAGCTCGCCGGCTGCCGTGGTCGGGCCAACTATGGCATCCGCGGCCGGGGTTTGTCACCCCTGAGATTCCTTAACCTTGGCGGATTTCCAGGCGCGGCCCGCCAGACGGAACGGCGGCCTGCCCGCCGCCCGGGCTTACGTCGAGGCGGCCAGGGGCCGCTCGACCGGGCGCTGCGACAGCTCCTTGAGTGGGGCAATCAGGGAACGATTGAGGAGCTCCTCCATGACCAGCGCGGCGTTCTCGGCCGGCGAGCTGGCCGGATCGGCGAGGACGACATCGGCATGGTCGGGCGGCTCGTATGGATCGTCGATGCCGGTGAACTGGGTGATCTCGCCGCGGCGCGCCCTGGCGTAGAGACCCTTCGTGTCGCGTCGTTCGCACTCCTCGAGCGGAGTGTCCACGAAGACCTCGACGAATCGGTCCGAACCGATCATCGCCCGCACCTGATCCCGCGCTGCCCGGTACGGGCTCACGGTCGCGCAGATGACCACGCCACCGTGGACGACGATCTCGCGAGCCACGAACCCGATCCGGCGGACGTTCGTGTCGCGATCGGCCCGCGAGTAGCCCAGGCCTTGCGACAGGTGCGTTCGGACCACGTCACCATCGAGCATCGTCACCCGGCGACCCTGGCGGACCACCAGGGCCCGGAGGATCTCGGCGGTCGTCGTCTTGCCCGAGCCGCTGAGGCCCGTGAACCAGACGCACACACCGGAGCGGTTCGGGTCAACCATGAGCGTGCTCCGCGACGGTCGAGTGGTCAGGGAAGCGGGGCGACGGTGAGGTTGTCGAAGGATACGACGACCGGGCCGTTGGTCACCGCCAGGGCCAGGTAGCCCTGGAGCGCGACCGCTCCCGGGCCCTGGAGCTCCGCCTGGGCGTCCGTCACGGTCGTTGCCCACGTACCCGGCTCTGCCTGAGAAGCGTCCCAGGCGCGCATCCGAATCGTGGTCGGAGAAGGTCCATAGAATTGGCCGCGGACTCCCAGTGTCACGCCGGGGCCGGCCGTCACGCCGGCGACGAGCACCTCAGCTCCGAGTGAGGTTTCGGCACCAGCCACGACCCTCGTCGGCTGCAGGTACACCCGGCCGTCCGTTGCGATCCGTACCTTCATTCGATATTCCGTGTTGACACTGGCCTGACGGCCGATGAGGTAGACGAACAGGTTGCCCGCGACGGGAAGCCTGTCGATCGCTACCGTCGCAGACATGTCGGCATTGCCCGCACTGGCCGACGCCAGCCGCCCGTAGCGCGTCGCCCCCGCAGTCAGTGCCATTGTCCCGACCGAACCGTTCACGCCGAACGCGCTCGCCGCGTTGACGGTCCAGTTACCTCCGGTCGGAGCGGTTCCCCAGCCACTGGAAACGGTGCGTGTGAACGAATCCTGGGCGATCGGCGCGCCGGCCGCGGCAGGATTGACCGTCAGGGTGAAGCTCTGGGTCGCGTCGGGCGAGATGCCGTTTGTTGCGGTGAAGGTGATCGGGTAGGTCGCGTCCGTGCCCGTCGCGGGCGTGCCGGCAATCGTCGCCGTGCCATTCCCGTTATTCGCGAAGGTCACGCCGCTCGGCAGCGCCCCTGATTCGCCGACGGTCGCATTCGGGTGGCCGGTCGTCGTGACGGTGAACGTGCCGGACGATCCGACCGTGAAGCTGACAGCGTTGGCGCTGGTGATCGCTGGAGCCGCATTGACGGTCAGCGTGAAGTTCTGGGTCGCGTTCGGCGAGATGCCGTTCGCCGCCGTGAGCACGAGCGGATAGGTTCCGGCAGTGCCCGTGGCGGGCGTTCCGGCCAGGGTCGCAGTGCCGTTCGCGTTGGGCGTGAACGTGACGCCGGTCGGCAGTGCTCCCGTCTGACTGACGGCTGGTGTCGGGGAGCCGGTCGTGGTCACCGCGAACGTGCCGGCGGATCCAGCCACGAACGTGGCGCTGTTGGGACTCGTGAAGGCGGGGGCCTGCGGCTGGCTTGCCCCGATGGCGACGTTGGCCGCCAGCTCCGAGGTGTTCTGGTCCGTGGCGATCTGGAGTGCGGTGATCACGTCGCCAACGTTCGAGGCAAGCGGAAGCGTCCATGTGCCACTCGACGCCGCGACCGCCGAGCCGAGATATTGGATCGGAAGCCCGTACTGGCCGACGGGTCGCGAGGCGCGATAGACCTCGACGGTTGCCCCGGATGACGCGGTACCGGCGATCGTGGTCGTGGTCGCGCTCGTGAAGACCGGTGTATTGAGCAGGGTATTGGCGCCCATGTCGGCGTCGCCGGGGTCGTTTGGATCCGGACCTGCGATCCCGAACAAGTCAATGCCCGGTCCAGTCGTGCCCGTCACGGTGTTCTGGGTAAGGCGAATGTTGTAGGCCGGTGACTGCGCCTGATTCAGGTTGTTGTAGTTGAGGAGGCCGATACCTCCCTTGGCCGCATTCTGAATGCTGTTTCCCTGGACAACGGCCAACGTGGTGCCCCAGCGGACCACGACGCCCCAGCCGGTCAGGGGTGCGGTCTGGCCCAGCGGCGACTTGCCGATGATGTTGTTCCGAATGATGTTCCCGGTTGCGCTGGGGGCCATGGTCTGGATGCCGTCGTAGACCGACGCGATGTAGTTGCCGTCCACGATGTTGTTGTTCGACCCGTCGTAGACGTTGATGCCCTGGGCGTTGTCGGAGTTTGAGAAATTGAGGCCCGAGCGGTACGAGGGGTCGTAGGATCCATCCGCCTTGAAGCCGACCCAGTTTCCGATCGCTCGGTTGTTGTTGATCTGATAGGTGAGCGGGAAAACCGTATCCGGCGGCTGGCTTGGATCCCAGCCGTGCGAGTACTCGATCCCCTGGAGGGTGGTCGGGCCGATCACGTTCCGCTCGTTGAGCCCTGTGCCGCCGATGAGTCCGTTCTTCGGCCCGAAGTTGTGATCGACCCCGGTGCTGCAGGTCGCCGGCAGCCCGTTCGGCTGCATGCACAGCACGTTGTTCTGCGTGATGTTGCCGTTGGTCCCTGGACCGTACTCGTCGATGCCGGATCCGAAGTTCCCGATGACGTTGCGGTCGGCGAGATCGGGCGTCCCGATCAGGTTGTTCGTCGACCCGGTGTTCGGGACAACGCCATATTGGCCGAAGCTGCTGGCCACATCGCCGGTCCGCGTGAAGCCGATCCAGTCGCCGATGATCTTGTTGTCATGGGCGTCCGCGCCGTCCAGGAATACGGCCCGCCAGACGTTGCCAATCACGAGGCCGCGAATCGTATTGCCCGGGCTCGTGATGTAGAACCCAACCTGCCTGGCGGCCTGGCCGGTTCCCCTGACCTCGACGCCAGGCACGGCGTTGGAGCCGTAAGTCGCGGTGTTGGGGGACGAACCGGGCTGCGTGTACCCATCGATGATGACGCCGCCGCTGCGGGCCGTGATATACGGCAGCTGGCTCTGCAACTGGATCGTGACCGGCGCGGCGCCGGTCAGGTTGAACGCGATCGTGTCCACGCCCTGCATGTAATCGGCTTCAGTCATCGCGGCGCGCAGGGTGCAGCGACCGAGGGTGTCGGCGCAGATCGCGTCTCCCGGCGTCGCGTCTGGCGTATCGAGCGCGCTGGTCACGGTGAACGTCCGGACGCTGGCGGCCGAGAGGGTCGAGGCCGACGAGGCGGCCATGACCGCCGATGCCGTGGTGGCGAGGGCGGAGAGACCCGTTGTCGTGGCCGTCTCGCCCTGGAGGGCGTTCAGGGTCTGGACGTCAGCGATGTCGACGCACCCGTCGCCATTGGCGTCCCCTTCGAGATTGGGGCCGCAAACCGCGCCAGTCGCCCGCGCGTGATCCCAGGCGCCTCTCGCCAGGTCGAGATCCTGGCGGTCGTACTTGCCGTTCCGGAACAGGTCCTTGGCCTTGCTGGCGCCGTGGCTCGGCGAGAACCGGCCATTGACGTTGGGGGCGTTGAGCATCTGGTTTCCGCCAGAGATGCGGATCGTCGCGAGCCCGTCGGTTGCGCCGAGCTCGAGGCGCGTCCCGCTCGCGTCGGCGGCCGTGTCGATGACGACGCGAACCTCGAGACGACCGGGACGCAGCGGGTTGACCACGACGTCGACGGTCGATTGGTCCAGGCCGAATGCCCCGATGGCGAACCCATCCGTCACCGCTTCGGGTCGGAAGGCCGAGCCGGCGCCCGACGGCGCCACGCCGATGACCTCTGCCGAATCGGCAGCGACGAGCACGCGTCCATCGAATGCCGCGACACCGGGAGGGAGGCTCACGGTGACCGCAACGAGGGTTCCGACGGTCCCCGAGGCGGGGCTGCTCAGCCCAACCCCGCCATTGGTCTGCCTGGCGGCGACCGGGCTGACCGTCATGAGGAGGGTGCCGATCAAGGTGAAGATGAGTGCAGGCAGAACGTTGGAACGCGCGTTGGCCGTCATGTCGAACCCTTCGTGGTGAAGAACCGTGCACGGGAAAGCAGGGACTAATCAGCCCCCGATCGATGCCGGTTGCATGCGATCACCCATGTCCATCGCGCCAACCTCGATGCTCGGCCGTGATGCTTCGCCCAGATCGCGAGGCTGGGACAGATCCGCTCCATTGGCGTAGTCCAACAGCGCGTGTCGAAGGATCGCCTCTCGTTCGCCCGTCGCCATGGCGAGCAGTTCGGCTACGTGCTTTCGAAGATCAGTCGGTGGAGGTTGGGCGTGTGCCCGCAGAACCTTCGCCACTAAGGTCGGTTGCACTTCCTCCGCGTCGTAAAAGAGCTCCTCGTGTAGCTTCTCGCCTGGGCGGAGACCCACGATATTCATGGGTTGCGTATCGGGATCGCGGCCGGCGAGTCGAACGAGATCGCGCGCGAGATCGACGATCCGAATTGGGTCCCCCATGTCCAACACGAACAGGTCTCCGCTCTTGCCGAGCGCCGCCGCATCTACGATCAGCCAGGAGGCTTCTGGGATCGTCATGAAATAACGGGTCATCTCAGGATCCGTAATCGTGAGCGGCTCACTCTTCTCGAGCTGCTCTTGGAAGATAGGCACAACGCTACCGTTCGATCCGAGAACATTTCCGAAGCGAACTGACACATACGCCCGGCCCGTGCGCTGGGCAGCGTCGGCAACGAGCATCTCCGCAACGCGTTTGCTGGCACCCATGACGCTCGAAGGGCGGACAGCCTTGTC
>JAXDKX010000392.1:0-2920 GCA_034666905.1 Chloroflexota bacterium
CGAATCGCCCAGTTCTTCCGTGACGAATCGTGCGGCCAGTGCGTACCCTGCCGCGTCGGCAGCGTTCGACAGGAAGAGCTGCTCGCCCGCCTCGCCGCCGGATCGAAGGTCCGCGCCCGGGACGACGAGCTGGTGCTGCTGCGCGAGATCGGCCAGGCGATGCGGGACGCATCAATCTGCGGCCTCGGCCAGACCGCGTCGTCGGCGATCGAATCCGCGCTTCGGCTGCCCGACATGGTGGCCCTGTGAGCGACGGCCTGAGCATGGACCGCGACCCCGCCCCGGATCCCGCCACGCCGCACGCGGGCGAGGCGCCGGGTGCCCAGCCGCTCACCGACATCCTGCTGTCGCCGCCGGCACGCGCCAGCCGGCCGCCCACGCCGCCGCCGATCGCCGTCCCGCCGCCGATCGAGTTGACCATCGACGGGGCCGCGGTAACGGTCCCGGCCGGCTCGACGATCCTGGACGCGTGCCGATCGCAGGGGATCGACACGCCGACGCTCTGCTACGCCGAGAACCTGACACCGGTCAACGTCTGCCGGGTGTGCGTGGTCGAGGTGACCGGATCGCGGGTGCTGGTGCCCGCCTGTTCTCGCCGGGTCGAAGCTGGTATGGATGTCCAGACGGACACCGCTCGCGTGCGGCTCTCGCGCAAGGTCGTGCTGGAATTCCTCGGTTCGTCCGTCGACGTCTCGCTGACGGGGTCGGCCGTTCCGGATGGTTCGATTGCCGCCTATGCGCAGCGATATGGCGCAGATTCGACCCGCTACGGCCCGGCCGCCACACCGGCCACAGCCGGGGAACGCGACGCGCGTGAAGCCGGGCACCATCACGAACCGAGCGGCGCCGCCGCAGCGGCGACCGTGGCCCAGCCGACCAAGATCGACAACGAGCTCTACGTCCGTGACTACTCGAAATGCATCCTCTGCTACAAGTGCGTCGAGGCATGCGGCGAGGATGCCCAGAACACGTTCGCGATTGCCGTCGCCGGCCGCGGCTTCGATGCCCGAATCTCGACCGAGTCGGCGGTTCCCCTGCCCGATTCGGCCTGCGTCTACTGCGGCAACTGCATCGGGGTCTGCCCGACCGGCGCGCTCATGTTCAAGTCCGAATACGACATGCGCGTGGCTGGAACGTGGGACGAGTCGGCCCAGACCGTCACCGACACGATCTGCCCCTACTGCGGGGTCGGCTGCGCGGTGAGCCTCCACGTGCAGGACGACAGCATCGTCAAGGTCACGTCTCCGTCCGACTCGTCCGTGACGGACGGCCATCTCTGCATCAAGGGGCGCTTCGGCTTCGAGTTCGTCAACAACCGCCCAAAGGACTGAGGGGCGCCGGGCCGGGTTCGGCGGCCCAGCTCGAGACCCGCTCAATCACAATGCGGACCACGGGCCGGCCGGCCAGATCGTGGGTCGCGTACTGAGGGTATTTCGCCCGGAGGGCCGCCATGGCGGCACGATGCTCGGCGGCATCGCCTGACGCGGGCCTCGCGCCGCCGGCCGGCTCCAGGACTGACGCCGTGCCGTGGCAGCGCAGCCAGGCCAATCGTGTCCAGTCCTCGTCCCACCGATCGACGAGCACCGAAACCCTCGGATCGCGCATCAGGTCCCGGACCCTTGCCAGCTCGTGCGGCTCGTCGACCCGCTTGGGTTTCTCGTCGAGCGCCGAATAGAGGACCGGGCGCTCGCCGTCGATCGTGAAACAGATCGGGACGAGCCGCGGCCGGCCGTCGGGCGCGATCGTGGCCAGGACTGCGCGCCGAGCCGATGCCAGCAGGGCGCGCTGGGCCGACGTGAGGACCGGGTCTGCCGTCATCGCACGCCTATCATGCGGCCATGCGCGACGTTCACCAGCCACCCATCCGCCACGTGACCAGCCGGCGGATCGTGGCCATTCGCGGCGAGTCGCTCGAAGTCCGCGACGATCGCATCGTTGGCGAAGCGCCACTCGAAATCCGGGCCGCCGGGCCACACCAGGACCCGGTTGCCGTGGCGATCACGATGCGCACGCCCGGCAACGAGGCCGAGCTGGCGGTGGGCTTCCTCCGATCCGAGGGCCTGATCGACGGCACCGAGGTCGTGGGCACGACCGCCGGCGATCCGGTCTCGCTCAGCCAGCCGGACGACACGATCGTGGTCCGTCTCTCCAGGCCATTCGATGACAGCGCGGTAGCCGAGCGCCATTTCGTGGCCACGGCGTCGTGCGGGATCTGCGGCAAGGCCTCGATCGACGAGGTCGCCGTCCGCAGCGCTCCACTGCCGCCCGGTCCCGTCATCTCGCGCGCGATCCTGCTCGCCCTGCCTGACCTGCTGCGCGCCGCCCAGCGAGCCTTCGATGAGACTGGCGGCCTCCACGCGGCGGGCCTGTTCACGCCGCGGGGCGAGCTCATCGCGATTCGCGAGGACGTCGGCCGCCACAACGCCCTCGACAAGCTGATCGGATCGCAGGTCCTGGCGGATGCCATGCCGCTCAACGATCGAATCCTCATGGTCTCGGGCCGGGTCAGCTTCGAGATCGTGCAGAAGGCCGCCGTGGCTGGCGTCCCGATCCTCTGCGCGGTCTCGGCGCCGTCTGACCTGGCGATCGAAACCGCCGAGCGCCTCGGCCAGACCCTGATCGGGTTCCTGCGCGGCGATGGCTTCAACGTCTACAGCCACGACAACCGGGTGGACCTGCGGGACCTCAGCGGCCTCGGCTGACCTGGCGCTCGAGGAACACCGCGTTCCCCGCTGGTCGCAGGCAGTGCGTCGAGCTCATCGCCTGCAGGTACCCGCCGGCATTGAGGATCGCCACGATGTCGCCCTCGCCGACGGCGGCCATCGGGTAGTCCTCGGCGAACACGTCACCGGCCTCGTTGATGTGGCCGGCCACGGTCACCCGCTCCGTCCGCGGCCCGTCCGCCGCGCGGCAGACGACC
>JAXDKX010000393.1:0-4238 GCA_034666905.1 Chloroflexota bacterium
GGCCCGGGCTTGCGGACTGGCTCATCCGCGTTCCGAACACGCTGCGCCAGCGCTGGTGGTACGAGTCCGGGATCGGTCGGATGGCGGCCCGAGAGCGGGCGGACGTGCTCTTGATGCCGGCCAACCATGCTGCGCGCCGCGGCCCGGTCCCGCAGGTCGTCGTGATCCACGATGTGAACTTCCTCACGGCGCCCGGGACCTATGAGCGTGCCCAGACGCGGTACCTGACGTGGTCATATCGCCGCGCCGTGCGAGACGCCGACGCGGTCATCACGGTCTCGCAGTTCAGCAAGTCCGAGATCAGCCGCCATCTCGGCGTCGACCCGGCCGCGATCGACGTTGTGTACTCGGGACTCCGGCCGCCGCTCGATGGCGTGCCGGCGGAGGCACCGCTCGACCAGCCCTACGCGCTGTGGGTCGGCGCGACCGAGGTGAGCAAGAACGTGGGCCTGCTCGTCGACGCATGGTCGACGCGAGCCCCCGCCGACCTCCGCCTGGTGATCGTCGGTCCCCCGGGGCGCGATCATGCCACCCTGGTCGCGCGCTCGGCGGCGCTCGGCGGTCGGGTTTCGATCCGGGGCGCAGTCGACGAGTCCGAGCTCGAACGCTGGTATCGACACGCCGCGGTCTTCCTCTTCCCGTCCCGTACCGAGGGCTTCGGATTCCCGCCGCTCGAGGCGATGTTGCGCGGCGTCCCCGTCGTGGCCGCGAATGCGGGATCGCTACCGGAGGTTCTCGGCGATGCGGCCCTGTTCCACGATCCCGATGATCCCGCCGGCCTGACGACCCAGGTCGAGCGCCTCGGGCAGGACGATGCGCTCCGAAGCCGGCAGATCAAGCGAGGTTTGGAGCGAGCGGCACGATTCCAATGGGGTCGCGCCGGTGCCGACACCGCGGCTGTGCTTCGAGCTGCTGCGACGTCGCCGCGCCGCCGATAGATCCGGTGCTACCGCCTACAGGCGGAAGTCCGCGGTCGTGAGATATTCGCGGAGCGCCTCGCGCCACGGCCGCATCCGATTCAGACCCCGGAGCTCGAGCATGTGGTTGCGCATCATCTCGGATCGCGGCCGTGGGGCCGGGTACTCGTCGGCGAACGCCTCGGAGGTCACGGGGACCACGTCGACATCGTGCCGGCCGTAGAAGTCGACGATCTCACGTGCGACGTCATACCGGCTTCCTTCGCCCAGGCATGCCATGTGATACCGACCGTAGAACGGCGTCTCGATGAGCTCGAGCATGTTCTGGGCGAAATCGCTCGTATACGTCGGCGTTCCCAGCTTGTCCGTGACAGCGCGGATCGTCGTCGCGCCGGCGCGTATCTGATCGATGACCTTGGCGACGAACTTGTGATCGCGATCGATGCCGCCGACCATCCAGCCGGCCCTGATCACGAAGTGCCGCGGGACGAGCCGGAGCACGAGGAGCTCACCCTCGAACTTTGACCGTCCGTACACGTTGATCGGGCGCGGGGTGTCGAACTCGTCGTACGGGCCATCAGCCTTCTCACCGTCGAACACGCCGGCCGTGCTGATGTAGACGATCGGCAGGTCGGCCGCCTGGCAGACCAGGGCGACGTTGTGCGTTCCGAGCGTATTGGTTCGATACGCGTGCTCTGGATCGGCCTCGCACGTCTCGAGGTCGGTCTCCGCGGCGAGGTGGAGGACCATGTCGGCTCGCGCGTCTCGGATGGCCTCGACGACGTCCCCATATGCGCGCACATCGAGGCGGCCCATCGGCATTCCTGCGACATCACGAGGCTCGAGGTCGGTCGCGAACACGTCGTGCCCCGCCGCCGTGAAGGCCGGGTAGACGGCACTACCCAGCATGCCGGCCGCACCGGTGATCAGCACTCGCATCCGTCTGTCCCGCCCGCTACCGTTGCGATCCCGGACGAGGTCTTTCGACCAGTCGGCCGAACAGAATCTCGTAGGCGTCGATGATCCGGTTCCAGGAGTACACGGTCGCGACCCGCTGTCTCGCGGCCGAGCGGAGCCGATCCCGGAGCTCGGGATCCGCGATGACCTGGCGAAGGACGGAAGCCAGACCGTCGATCCCGTCGTCCTCGGCGTATGCCAAGCCAGAGTCGCCGATCACCTCGAGGTTCGTTGGAGTGCCTCGGACGATGACGACCCCGCCGGAAGCCATCTGCTCGAGGAGTGCAGGGCTCGTGCCCGACGTCGGAGAGGTCTGGACATATGCCTGGGCGTGAAAACCCAGCTCCCGGTAGGCGTCGCCGAATTGATAACCGGTGAACACGACGTCGGGCGTGGCCAAGGCTTCGAGCTCCTGCCGGTAGCCTCCGGCGAATGGCGAGTCTCCGACGATGACCAACATGTGGCCGGTCTGGCCCAACGACGTGAAGGCACGGATCAGCTCCTCGACGCGGGCCTCGGGTTCGAGTCGCCCCACCCACAACACATAGCCTCTCGGCCGAAGACCGAAACGATCCAATGCGTCTGTGCCCGCGGAGTCAACGAGGTTCGCCCCGTATGGGAAGAACCGCGCGTCGGCCCCGTAGTCCGACCGATATCGGGCCTGGATCACCTGGCTATCCGCGACGATGACGTTGGCCGCTCGGGCTGCAAACCGCTCGGATGCGTGCAGGTAGAACGCGGCCGCTCGACCCCATTTCTTGCGTTTCCAGTCCGCGCTATCGACGTTCAGGACGACGCGAGCCCGACGGAGACGAGGGACCCAGACAACGGGCGTGTTGCCGACGCCGCAGATATAGACGAGGTCGTAGCGACGGGTGATGCCATGCAGGACGCTTGCCAGAGTGTGGGTGATCGTCTCGAGATGCTTGCTTGGGATCGATGGCATGGACACAAGGTGCACGCCACGGTAGTCAGGTCCGTCGTGCCTTCCAATCGCCCTTGGCCGAACGTAGACGGTGACCTCGTGACCGCGCTCTGCCAGCCCGGGACCGAGATGCTCGTAGAACGTCTCGAAGCCGCCATAATTCGCAGGGATACCCCGAGTGCCCATGAGGGCGATGCGCATGACCAACTCGCCCCCTCGCACGTTCCCACCATCTCAACCAACCGCGGTCAGTCTATCCGTGGAGGCGTCCGCTGCGTCTGGATCGGTCGCCAACGACGAACAAAGCCACGGTGCTTGTATGCCTCGAGACGGGATCGAAAAACGATCAATCACCTTCCGCCCAATGGTCGGATGATGGATCGTCCGATTTTGCCGGCCCGCCATTCATCGGCGCATGGGCCGATCGCCCCAATGGCAAGGATCACATGATCCTGACTCCGGACTGGTGCGAGCATTCCCTCGCCGCCTCCATATTCACGACATATCCGAGCGGCGCATTTGCCTCGGATCCTCGGGTAGCGCGATGACCGATGAGCTGATCGTGAATCTCGCTCCGACCGGGATGATCCCGACCCGAGCGGATTCGCCACACGTCCCCATCACACCCGAAGAGGTCGCGGCCGACGTCCGACGCTGTCGCGACGCCGGCGCATCAATCGTCCACCTCCATCCACGGGACCAGCTCGGCGCCCCCACCCAATCGGCGGCGCGTGCCGCCGAGTTCATCCTCGCCGTTCGATCGGCCGTGCCGGACATCGTCGTGTGCATCACGACGAGCGGTCGGCAGCATCCCGAGCTGGAGGCGCGTACGGCAGTCCTCGATCTCGATGGAGCGGCTCGGCCGGACATGGCCAGCCTGACCCTCGGATCGCTCAACTTCCCCAAGCAGGCATCCGTCAACGCCCCGGCCACGATCCAGGGTCTTGCCGAGCGAATGCGCGAGCGGCGGATTCTGCCGGAATGGGAAGTCTTCGATTTCGGGATGCTCGACTACGCGGCGTACCTCCGCGAGCGCGGCCTCTTGGGCGACCCGGTGTACGTCAATCTCCTGCTCGGCTCGCTTGGGACACTCGCCGCAACGCCCCTGAATCTGGCGCTCATGATCGAGCGGCTCCCCGCGGGCGCCATCTGGGCGGCGGCCGGGATCGGCCGTTTCCAGCGGCGCGTGACCCACTGGGCGGTGGCCATGGGCGGACACGTGAGAATTGGTCTCGAGGACAACCTCTGGTTCGACGACGACCGCACGGATCTAGCTACAAATCCGCGGCTGGTCGAGCGCGTCGTGCGGGTCGCGCGGACGATGGGCCGTGAACCTGCCAGTCCGGAGCTCGTGAGAGAGCGCCTTGGGATCCGTCGCCGCGTGGCCGACCCGGCGGGGAGCGTCACTGCCTGACGACCTTCAATCCCCCGGCACACGC
>JAXDKX010000394.1:0-3162 GCA_034666905.1 Chloroflexota bacterium
ACTCGGCTCCTGCGCGAAGCCGAGGCCGCCGGCTCGACCGTCGCCGACGGCGAGCTGATGCTGCTCCACCAGGGCGCCGCTGCGTTCACGCTGTGGACCGGCCTTCCGGCCCCGCTCGACCTGATGCAGGAGCGGCTCGCCGCTGCGCGGGCCGGTGGGCTTCGATCGGCCGAGGGCGAGCCGGCTGGCGAGGCCGCCGCGACCGCGACTCCGGCCACCAGCGCCGCCGACTGACCGCCGACGACGAGCCGGCGGACGAGTCGATCGCGATGGGCGCCTTCCGATTCCTGACTGCCGGTGAATCGCACGGTCCCGCCCTCGGCGTCACGATCGAGGGCGTCCCGGCCGGGCTGGCCGTCACGGCCGACGCGATCGCGATCGACCTCGCCCGGCGGCAGAAGGGCTACGGCCGGGGCGCGCGCCAGTCGATCGAGCAGGACCGCGCCGAGATCCTCGGTGGCGTCCGGCACGGGCTGACCCTCGGCTCCCCGATCCTGCTGCTGGTCCGCAACAACGATTGGGAGAACTGGACCCAGGTGATGGCCGTCGAGCCGCTCGACGAGGCTGCGTCCGAGGCCCTGTATGCCGCCGCCTCGGACGGTAACAAGCGGGCAACCCCGGTCACCCGGGTCCGACCCGGCCACGCCGATCTGGCCGGCGCACTCAAATATGCCTTCAACGACGTGCGGAACGTCCTGGAACGTGCCTCAGCCCGCGAAACAGCGGCGCGCGTTGCAGCGGGGGCCGTGGCGCGCGCCTTCCTCCGCGAGTTCGGCATCGAGACCTGGTCGTTCACTGCGGAAGTGGGCGGCGTGGCGGTGGACCCGGCCAACTGCACGCGGCCCCGCGACGAAGCCGATGCATCGCCCCTGCGCTGCCCGGATCCAGCCGCCGAGGAGCGGATGGTCGCCCGGATCGATGAGGCCCGCTCGGCCGGGGATACCGTCGGAGGCGTCTTCGAAGTCGTCGTCCACGGCCTGCCGATCGGCCTGGGCTCGTACGTCCACTGGGATCGTCGCCTCGACGCCGCACTGGCCGCGGCCGTGATGAGCATCAACATCGTCAAGGGCGTCGAGTTCGGCCTCGGGTTCGAGCAGACGCGGCGGTTCGGATCGGCGGTCCATGACGTGATCGAGGGACGTGGCGAGGGCGGACGGTGGGTCCATCGCTCGAATAATGCGGGCGGCCTGACCGGCGGGGTGACTAACGGCGAACCGCTCGTGGTCCGCGGAGCCGTCAAGCCGATCTCCACGCTGGCGCGGCCGCTGCCATCGGCCGACCTGGTGACGGGCGAGGCGGTTGACAAGGCCCATTACGAGCGGAGCGACATCAGCGTCGTGCCCGCCGCCGGCGTCGTGGCCGAGGCGATGGTGATGCTGACGCTCGCGGCATTCGTCGTCGAGAAGTTCGGTGGCGACACGATGGACGACATTCGGGCGGGCCTCGATCATTACCGGGCGCGAATTTCCGCCGCTCCAGAGGCCCCGGTTGCCGGCGGCCGGCGCGTTGCCGGCGCGAGCGGGCCAGGCGACGTCGTACGAGCCGGAACGGCCGCAGGCGCCACGGATGCCGGGGCCACGCCCCACGGATTGACCGGCACGGACGAAGCCGGCTCCGGCGGGGACGACTGAGCGCGCCGTGGACGTCGTGCTCGTCGGGCTGCCGGGCAGCGGCAAGAGCGTCATCGGGAAGCGGCTCGCGCATCGCCATGGCGCGACCTTCCTCGATCTCGACGATCGCATCGAATCGGCCGCCGGCCGATCCATCCCCGAAGTCTTCGCCGAGGAAGGCGAAGCGGCGTTTCGCGCCCTCGAGAACGCCGCGATCGCCGATCTCGGGCCTGCGGATCCTGGGCGGGAGATCCGTCGGGTGATTGCCACGGGCGGCGGGGCGGTGGTCGATCCGCGCAATCGATGGGCCCTCTACCGGGGTCGGGCGACGGTCTGGCTCGATGGCCGACCCGAGGTCCTCGCCCAGCGGCTTCGCCACTCGGTGCACGTTCGACCGCTCGTCGGCAGCCGTGACCCGATCGGGACGATCCGCGATCTGGGCATTCGGCGTTCCCGCTTCTACGCCGCGGCCCGGGTCCATCAGATGGGTATCGCCGAGGTGCACGGCGTGGTCGAAGCGATCGTCCAGCGGCTCGCCGACGACGCGCCGGAAGGCTCTGCCGTTGGGACGACCCTCCTCCGGGCCGAGACGCCGATCGGACGAATTGTCATCGGGGAAGGAATCGCGGTGAGCGCGGTCGCGGCCGAGCTGACGGCATTGGGCGCCCGACGTGCGATCCTCGTCAGCGAGCCCGGCGCCTGGGCCGCAACCGGTGAACGGGTCGAGGCCGGGCTTCGCACCCTCGGCTGGCTGGTCGAGCGGATTCTCCTTCCCGAGGGCGAGGACGCCAAGCGACTCAGCGTCGTCGAATCGGCGGCGCGGCAGCTGGCCGAGCTCCGGATGGAGCGATCGGAGCCGCTGATTGCCGTAGGCGGCGGGGCACTCGGCGACGCGGCTGGGTTCCTCGCCGCGATCTACCTGCGTGGCGTGCCCTTCGTCCAGCTTCCGACCACCCTCGTCGCCCAGATCGATTCGGCGCTCGGCGGCAAGACTGGCGTCGACCTGCCGGAGGGCAAGAACCTGGTCGGCGCATTCCACCAGCCGGCCGCGATCGTGATCGACGTCGGCCTGCTGCGGACGCTCCCCGAACGACAGCTTCGGGCGGCGCTCGGCGAGGCGGCCAAGATGGCTGTCCTCGGCGACGAGCGACTCTTCGAACTGCTCGAGACCGAAGGTCCGGCAATTGCGAGGGGCGATCCGGCGGCATTCGAGCGCGGCGCTGTGGCCGAGGTCGTGGAGCGCGCCGGGTGGGCCAAGGTCGAGATCGTCGTCGCCGATGAACGCGAGCGCCTGGCCAGCGGCGGCAGGATCAACCTGAACCTGGGGCATTCGCTCGGGCACGCGCTGGAGGCCGCGGCAGGATACGGCGGGCTGCTGCACGGGGAGGCGGTGGCGTACGGCCTCCGGGCCGCGACCCGGATCGGCGTTGACGCTGGCGTCACGCCACCCGAGCGAGCGGCGCGAATCGGCCGCTTGCTCGATGGGCTGGGCCTGGCGACGCAGCCACTTCCCTACGCGATCGACACGGTCATGCAGCATCTCGCTGCCGAC
>JAXDKX010000395.1:0-13064 GCA_034666905.1 Chloroflexota bacterium
CGGTACCGTCGTCGCCAACAGCGACCCCCGCGGCACCCGCGGCAGCCTCGCCCTCGCCCCCATCGCCCACCCTACCGCCTGCCGCGACCTCGCCGACACAAGCCAGGATCAATCGCCTGCTGGCAGCCATCGCGACGACGCCCGGTGACGCGGCCTCCCAGCTCGACCTCGGCTATGCGCTCATGCAGCGGATCCGCGAAACTGCCGATCCGACGCTCTACGCGCCGGCCGCGGCGGCGTTCGAGGCCGCGCGTGCCCTGACGCCGGACGATGCCCTCGTCTATGTCGGGATCGGGGGACTGGAGCTCGGCAAGCACCAGTTCGCCGAGGCGCTGGTCACCGGCCGGAAGGCCGCGGCGTTGTCACCGACCCTCGCCTCGGCCCGGGCCGTGATCGTGGATGCACTTGTGGAGCTTGGCCGCTACGACGAAGCGGATGAGGCCGCAGGAGAGATGCTGGCGCTCAGCTCGGACCTGACGACCCTGGCGCGAGCCTCGTATCTGGCCGAGCTGCGGGGCAACCTGGACGTTGCTCTTGGCGCGATGCGTCTTGCCGCGAAGTCGCCAGGCCTCGCTCCCGAGAACACGGCCTTCGTCGATGCGCTGCTCGGGAACCTGCTGGTCTACTCGGGAGACCCGTCCGCGGCCGCCGATGCCTATCACGCGGCCCTGGGCCTCGTGCCGAGTCACGCCCCGTCGATCGCGGGCCAGGCCCGCCTGGCCGTGGGTGCCGGCAAGCTTGACGAGGCGATCGCCATGTTCCAGCGAGCCGCGGACATCGTGCCGCTTCCCGAGTACGTGATTGCCCTCGGGGATGCCCAGAGCGCGGCCGGCTTGCCGAACGAGGCCACGCACAACTATGCGTTGGCGCGGGCCGAGATCCAGCTGTTCCAGGCGACCGGCGTGATCGTGGACCTGGACCTGGCGCTGTTCGAAGCGGACCACGGTGACCCACAGCGGGCGCTCGATCTTGCCCGGATCGCGTACAAGGCGACGCCGACCGTCCGTGCCGCGGACGCCATGGGCTGGGCGCTCCACCGCCTGGGCCGGGACGGCGAGGCAAGGATGCATTCGGACGAGGCGCTGCGGCTCGGTTCGATCGACCCGATCCTGCGCTATCACGCCGGGGCGATCCAGGCGGCCCTCGGTGACGCCGGCGACGCGAGGCGAAACCTGCAGCTCGCAGTCTCGACAGACCCTGGCTTCTCGGCTACCGGGGCTGCGGACGCCCGTCAAATCCTCGCCGCGCTCGGGCCTTAGGCCAGCTTCGCTCGATCGTTCATCCAATTGCCGGGAGGCTGCGAACTACCGGCGACAGCACACGGGCGTTGGTCGCGACGCGCCCAGCTGGACAAGCCACCGAGGGCCCGGAGGGAACTGGAGCCCTGCACACCTAGCTGGAGAAGACACCCATGTCTACCCGATCCAGGGCCGCCGCCACCATCGGCGCGCTGCTCATCGCGACGACGTCGATCAGCGGCGTATTCGCATCCAGCCACCGGGAGGCGCCGCTCATCGCGGGCGATCCCGGCGCCGACAACACCGACCTGTACGCGTTCGTCAGCCCGGACAACCCCAACAGCCTGACGATCGTCGCCAACTACATCCCGCTCCAGGAGCCCGCCGGCGGTCCGAACTTCTTCCCGTTCGACGACAGCGTCCGGTACGAGATCCACGTCGACAACAACGGCGACGGCAAGTCCGACGTCAGGTATGACTTCCGATTCAAGACGCATCCGAAGGCGACCAACTTCGCCGGCATCCCGACCTTCCTGTACAACGACGGACCGATCACCAGCCTGACCGACCCGAACTGGCTCGTTCCCCAGACCTACAGCGTCGAGCGGAACGGCACGAGCATTGCCAGCAACGTCCTGACACCACCGGCCAATGTCGGGCCGCGTTCGACCCCGGACTACGCGGCTCTGGCGGCCAGTGCCGTGAAGTCGCTCGGTGACGGCACCAAGGTCTTCGCCGGCCAGCGCGACGATCCATTCTTCGTGGACCTCGGCTCGATCTTCGACCTGGCCGGCCTGCGACCGCTCAACGCCCTGCACGCCATTCCGCTCCCGGTCGCTCCCGGCATCGATGGCGTGGGTGGCTTCAACACCAACACCATCGCGCTGCAGATCCCGCTCCAGCTGCTGACCAAGGACCATGCGCTGCCGACCGGCCCGAACGACCCCGACGCCGTGCTGGGCGTGTGGGCTGCGGCGAGCCGCCAGAAGATCCGCAAGATCAACTCGAACGGCACCATCAGCTCATCCGGCCCATGGCAGCAGGTTTCGCGGCTCGGCAACCCCCTCATCAACGAGGTGATCATCCCGCGGACCAAGAAGGACTACTGGAACGGACACCAGCCGTACGCTGACTCGCAGTTCGCCAAGTACTACCTGGCACCCGAGGTCGCCGCGGTCGCCAACGTGTTGTATGACGCGCTCGATACCCCGGCGACGACGGGACGCGCCGACCTGGTCGCGATCCTGCTGACCGGCATCAACATCCCGAAGTCAACGACCGTCCCGACCGGCCTCCAGTTCACCTACACGGGCAAGACGCAAGCCGACCTGCTCCGCGTGAACACGGGGATCAAGCCGAACGCGGCTGGTGCCTGCGTCTTCGGCGTGGCCGACGGCGGCACTCCGAGCCGGCTCGGCGCCATCGACGGCGACCTGTGCGGCTTCCCGAATGGGCGGCGGCTGCTCGACGACGTGACGGACATCGAGCTCCGCGCCATCGTCGAGGGCTATGGGCCAACGCTCAAGGCGGTCCTCGGGGTCCCCAACCGCACGCCCAACAACGTGCTCGGGGATGGCGTCGATGCAAACGACATGCCGTTCCTGGCCTCGTTCCCGTATGTCTCGACGCCCCACCAGGGGTACGAGCACACCCACCATCAGGCAGGTCCGAACCCGATGCCCTGATGCCCTGAGCGTTTGCTCACGGCGACTCGAACGGCCCGGGCATCCGCCCGGGCCGTTCGGATTCCCGGTCGACGGCTGGCCGGTTGACAGGTCGGAGGCCGGGCCGGATGATCTCCGCATCGTGATTGCACATCTGAACTATACAAACGTGCATGGCCGAAGGCAGCCCTCCGCAGCGTTCCGATGAGCGATGTCGAACAGCTCGTCCGGGCCAGTCGCCTCTATTACGAGCTGGGTGAGACCCAGAACGCCATCGCCGAGCTGCTCGGCGTCACCCGGCCCCAGGTTTCGCGCCTCCTGAAGCGCGCACGGGCGGAAGGGATCGTCGAGATCCGGATCGTGGACGCCTCCGCGGTCGAGAGCCCAGCGGGCGACGCGCTCCGGCGCGCCTTCGGCCTCGACCAGGTGCACCTCGCTCCAACGATCGCCGGCCCCGAGGATCTGACCCGCCGGATGGTCGGACGACTCGCCGCAGACGTCCTGCGGGCGGCAGTCAGGCCTGGCGCCACGGTCGGGATCGGCGACGGCTCATCGGTCTCGGCAACTGCCGACGGGCTCGAGGACTCGGCAACGCCGGTGGCGGTGACCGTCGTGCCACTGTGCGGCGGCTTCTGGTCGACCGGCCAGGAGCGCGAGCCCTATCGCCGGGTTGCCGAGGCGCTCGGAGGACAGGTCCGCGGCCTGATGGCGCCAGGTCTCGTCGATGACGCCGCGACCAGGACCGCCCTCGTCGCCCACGCCGGGGTCCGGGCCATCGCAGAGCTCTGGGATCGCCTGGACGTCGCGCTGTTCGGGATCGGCGGGCCCGCCTGGAGCGCCTCGCTGGTCGGCGAGCCCGTGGTACGAGAGCTGGGGGTCGCGGAGGCGGTCGGCGAGGTCCTCGTGGCGCCGTTCGACCTCCATGGGAGGTTCGTGTGCCCTGCCCTGCGGGAACGCGTCATCGCCTTCGACGCTCGACGGCTGGGTCGCGTGCCGATGTCGATCGGGGTGGCCGCGGGCGAGTCCAAGGTTCGGCCCGTCCTTGGCGCGCTTCGCGCCGGGATCGTGCGCACGCTGGTGACGGACGTCGCGACCGCCGAGGCGATCGTGGCGCTCGATGGCGCATCGCCAGCCCGCGAAGGCGCGCGATGAGCGCCCGAGAGCCGGTGATCCTCGGCCTCGACCTCGGAACCGCCGAGGTCAAGGCTGGCCTCGTGACACTCGACGGACGGCTCGTGGGGCTGGCCCGAAGCGGGTACGGCCTGGATCGCGGCGGCGGTCGCGGCTGGGCCGAGCAGGATCCGGCGGCGTGGTGGTCGGCGATCGTGGCCGCCATCTCGGCGTTGCCGACCTCGGCGATGGGCGAGATCGTGGCGATCGGCGTCGACGGCCACGGGCCGACCATCGTCGCCGTCGACGATCGCGGGGAAGCCACCCGACCGGCGATCACCTTCCTCGACACCCGCGCAAGCGCGGAGGCGGACGAGCTGGCCGAGGCGACCGGCGTCCGAGGCTGGGCGCTCGGCGGCCTCCCGGCCGCGCTCTGGGTGGAGCGACACGAGCCCCAGGTTGCCGCCGCGACCCGCTGGTACCTCGCGACCTGGGAGTGGCTCGCGTTCCGGCTGACCGGCGAGGCAGCGGCGCCGCAGGTCCCGAATCAGCTCGTCCCGGACCTTGCACTCGTCAGCCGGCTCGGGATCCCGGCCGACCGGCTGCCCAGGGTCGCGCGAACCGGTGAGGTCATTGGTCCCGTGACCCAGGGAGCCGGCGCAGCGCTCGGTCTCCGCCCCGGCACGCCCGTCGTCGGCGGGACCGTCGATGCGTTCGCGAGCTATCTCGGGGCGGGCCTGCTCGAGCCTGGCGATGCCTACGACCCGGGCGGGTCGGCTGGTGGCTTCGGTGTCTACTGGGATCGGCCGGTCGAGGTGCCCGGTGCCTTCGTGACGCCGGCGCCGCTCGCCGGACGATTCAGCGTGGGCGCCGCGATGGCCGCAACGGGCCGGTCGCTCGACTGGTATCGCGACCAGGTCCTGGGGGCCACCATCCCCGTCGACGCGCTGCTCGCGGAGGCGGCCGCGACGCCGCCTGGGGCGGACGGGCTCGTCTTCCTGCCGTACCTGGCCGGAGAGCGGTCGCCGATCTGGGACCCGGAAGCCCGCGGCGTGCTCGCCGGCCTGACCCTGGGACACGGTCGTGCGCACGTCTGCCGGGCGATCGTGGAAGCCTCTGCGCTGGCGATTCGCCACGTTGCTGCCCCGATGCTCGCGGCGGGCGTCCGGGTATCGGAGATGCGGGTCTGCGGCGGGCCAGCCCGCAGCATGTTCTGGAACGCGGTGAAAGCGGACGTGACCGGGTTCCCGGTCGTCGTGCCGGCGGTCCTCGAGACGGCCGTCCTTGGATCAGCCATGCTCGGCGCGGTCGGGATCGGCGAGCATCCCGACCTGCGGTCGGCGATCGGCACCATGACCCGTATCGAGGCACGGATCGAGCCGCGCAGCGACCTGGCGCCGCTGTACGACCGGCTGTTCGACGCTTACCGGGCGCTCTATCCGGCGACTGCGCCCATCCTCCGCCGACTCCAGGCGATCCCGGCGTGACCGACATCGAGCCTCGGTCCGGCGCGGTCGAGCTGCGCGACCTCAGCTTCTCCTTCCCCACCCGGACGGCCGACCCACTGCCGGTCCTGGAACGAGTCAACCTCGCCATCCCGGGCGGCGGCGTCGTCGCCCTGATCGGGCCTAACGGGTGCGGGAAGTCCACGCTGCTTCGCGTGATCGCCGGGCTGCTCCGCCCCGTACGTGGCGCGGCATTCCTCGACGGAGCTCCCATCGGCGGCCCGGACCCCCGAATCGGGCTGGTCTTCCAGGAACCTCGCCTGCTTCCGTGGCGATCGGCCGCCGACAACATCACGTATCCGCTCGAGCTCGCGGGCTGGCCGCCCGACCGGCGTCGCGAGCGCCTCGAACGACTGCGCGACCTGGTCGATCTCGATCCCGGCGTGATGGCCTCGCGGCCAGCGGAGCTCTCGGGCGGGACGCGCCAGCGCGTGGCCCTCGCGCGGGCGCTCGCCCTCGAGCCGGCCGTGCTCCTGCTCGACGAGCCATTCAGCGCGCTCGACGCCCTGAGTCGCGAACGGTTCGACCTGGAGCTGCTGCGTCTCTGGGAACGAGCCGCCACGACGATCATGATGGTCACCCACAGCATCTCGGAGGCGATTCTCGTCGCCGATCGTGTGGTGGTGCTCTCCCCGCGTCCGGGTGGGGTCGTGGCCGACGTTGCCGTCGACCTGCCGCGACCGCGAACGATTGCCGACCTCGACGGTCCAGCTGCGTCGCGCGCGTCCCGCGAGATCCGTGCAAACCTCGAGGCCGGGGAGGACGGGGACGCCAGGGAGTCGAGCCAGGTCCCCATCGCGGTCCCCGCGGAGCTGGCGTCGTGACCCGGTCGGCCTGGTTGTCCGTCGGCGTCGCGTTCGCGGTCTTCGTCCTCGCCTGGAAGGTTGTCGTCGTGGCCAGCAACCTCCCCCCGTACATCCTGCCCTCGCCGGAGACGGTCGCGATCCGGTTCGTCGGCGCCGTGCGAGACGGCACGATCGAGCCACACCTGCGGACGACCCTCGTCGAGGTGCTGTTCGGGTTCAGCGTCGGCGTCTCGCTCGCCCTGGTCGCCGGCTATGCCCTGGCGCGAAGCGCGCTCGTGGAGCGGCTGCTGTCGCCATACCTCGTCGCCGCGCAGGCTGTCCCCATCCTGGCCCTGGCGCCGCTGCTCGTGCTGTGGTTCGGCAACGGGCTGCTGAGCAAGGTGGTCATCTGTGCCCTGATCGTCTTCTTCCCGGTCGCGATTGCCACGATGGTCGGGATCCGCTCGGTCGATGCGCGCCTGCTCGAGCTCGGACGCAGCCTCCGCGCAACTCGACGACAGGTCCTGCTGACGCTTGAAATCCCGGCCGCCCTGCCGAACATCCTCGGCGGGATGCGCGTCGGGGTCACGCTCGCCGTCGTCGGAGCGCTCGTGGGCGAATGGGCGGGCGCCAACCAGGGCCTCGGCGTCCTGATCAACCTGGCGCGCGGATCGCTCTTCGACATCCCGCTCATGTTCGCCACGCTGTTGACGGTCGCCCTCCTCGGGATCGTCCTCTACCTCGCCGTCGTCGCCGTCGAGCACCGGCTCGTCGGCAGCCGCTGACCGTCACCGCCACCTGGAGGCTCCCCGTGTCGTTAATTCGCATCCGTCTCACCGCCGTCGTCCTGGTCGCGGCCTTCGCCGTTGCAGCGTGCAGCGCCGGGTCGATCGCCACACCGCCGCCGCCGTCCGGGGCGCCATCCGGCCCCGCGTCTGCCCCGCCGACACCCGCCCCGATCAAGCTGACCGTGGGCCTGGGCTATATTCCGAGCGTCCAGTTCGCCCCGTTCTACCAGGCCCAGCAGGCGGGTTATTACGCGGCTGCGGGCCTGCAGGTGGAGTTCCAGAACAAGGTGGATCCCGACCTGATCACGCTGGTCGGCCAGGGCGCGATCGACGTGGGAATCGGTGACGGCACGAGCGTGATCCCGGCGGTGAGCCAGGGGATCCCGATCCGCTACGTGGCAACGATCTACGGCCAGTTCCCGAACGTCGTCTTCGCGAAGGCCTCGTCCGGTATCGCCAAGGCCGCGGATCTCAAGGGCAGGAAGGTCGGGACCCCGGGTCGCTACGGCTCCAGCTGGATCATGCTCCAGGCACTGCTTGGCTCGGCCGGGCTGACGACGAGCGATATCCAGGTTGTTGAGTACCCCGACTACACGCAACGCGCTGCGGTCGAGCACGGTGCGGTCGATGCGGCGACCGGATTCTCCAACAACGAGCCGGTCCAGCTGGAGCTCGACGGTGCCCAGGCTGTCGTGCTCCATATCGACGCCATCACGCCCCTGCCCGGGCCGGGCCTGATCGCCGGCACGGCCACCATCGGCACCAAGCACGACGCCATCGTCGCCTTCGTGGCCGCTACCCTTCGTGCGATGGGCGAGATCAAGGGCAATCCAAAGGTCGGCCTGGATGCCGCGATCGCGGCGGTTCCGGAACTGGCCTCGGCGCGCGACGCCCAGATGGCCATCCTGACCGCCACCATCGACTCCTGGACCGGGCCCATCCAGGCCGCGAACGGGCTGGGGACGATCGATCGCGCCGGCTGGACACAGTCGATCTCGTACCTGACCTCACTCGGGCTCGTCCCCAATCCCGTCGCCGTCGACGATCTCGTCCAGGCCGACCTCTTGCCAGCCGGGGGCTGACCGATGCTCGGCGGGGTCCGCCCCAGTGCTGCCCGCCGATCGTGGTGGCTGCGGGAGGCCCTGGCCGGCGAATCGCCCGAGCTGGCCACTGCGGCGCCACCCCTGGTCGGGAGCCGAACCGCGGACGTCGTGATCGTGGGTGGTGGCTACACCGGTCTCTGGACGGCCTGGAGGCTGACGGAGCTGGAACCGGGAGCGCGGATCGTGATCCTCGAGGCGGACATTTGCGGCGGCGGGCCATCGGGGAGAAACGGCGGCTTCGTCACCGGCTGGTGGGACGAGCTGCCCACCCTCGTCGAGCGCCACGGTCCGGACGGCGCACTGGCCATGGCTCGTGCGATCGATGAAGCCGTGGATGCCATCGGCGCATGGTGCGGTGCGAACGGCGTCGATGCCTGGTACACAAAGGCGGGGGCCCTCTCCGTGAGCGCCGCGCCGGCGCAGGATCGCGGCTGGGATCCGGCGGTCGAAGCCTGTCGAGCTGTCGGAGCGGGGGAGGAATTCGTGCCGCTCTCCGGTGACGAGGTTCGAGCCAGGGTCGATTCGCCCGTCTTTCGCGGCGGAGTCCTGATGCGCGGCGCGGCGACGGTCCAGCCGGCGTTCCTCGCGCGAGGCCTGCGGGGTGCGTTGCTGGCGCGGGGCGTGACGATCCACGAGGGGACGTCGGTGGTCGAGCTCGACGGCGAGCGGCCCGGTGCGCTCGGCGGCGTCGCGGCGGCTCGACGGCGTGCGCCGGCCGGCCGGGCCGGTCGACCGGTCCGCATTCGGACGACCTCCGCCCTCGGCGACGGGGAGGTGACGGCCCATTCGGCGGTCGTGGCGCTGAACGCTTGGGCCGCGGCGTGGCCCTTGTTCGGTCGCCGCCTCGTGACGTGGTCGAGCTACATCGTCCTGACCGAGCCGCTCCCGGACCGGCTCGCCGACCTCGGCTGGACCGGCGGCGAGGGTTTGAGCGACGGCCGGTTCACCGTCCACTACATGCGGACGACGCCGGATGGGCGAATCGCCCTCGGCGGTGGCGGGGGCCGGGCCGGCTTCGGGGGGCGGATCGGGCCGGCGTTCAGCGACGATGTCCGGTCGGCACGACGCGCGGCGGCAGGCCTGCGGCGGCTCTTCCCGTCGCTTCGCGATGTCCGGATCGAGGACGCCTGGGGTGGCCCGATCGACATCACCGCCGACCACCTGCCGATGTTCGCGACGGTTCCCGGGCGGCCGATCCATTTCGGTCACGGCTACTCCGGTAACGGCGTGGCCCCCGCAGTCGTCGGCGGCCGCATCCTGGCGGCACTGGCGCTGGAACAGGGGCGCGATCCCGCGCTTGCGCTACCCGTGGTGGGGGCGGTGTCGCGCGCATTCCCGCCGGAGCCGCTCCGGTATGTCGGCGCGCGGATCGTGCGTGAAGCGATCGTCCGGACGGAGTCGGCGCATGAGCGTGGTCGGAAACCCGGTCCGCTGCTGCGCCAGCTCAGCCGGCTGCCGCGGCGGCTGGGGTATCACCTCGGCCCCGAGTAGGGGAGCGCCCGCCGGCCCGCCGCCTGGCTGCCGCGCCTCGCCGGCCGCGCCGGCACGTTTGCTCCACCGGCAAACAAGCGCGCCGCCCATGGGCCGATCGTGCTCAACTGCCGCGATTTCTTGCTGGCACGACAAGAATCGGCGTGGGGCGGGTCACGGGAGCACCAAATGTTGCTGGCATGAAAACGAATCTGGGGTCGAGAGCAGGGTTGCGCGGCTTGTTTGCTCCTGTGGCAACCACGGGCTCGCATTTGCATGTGCAGCAAAAACCCGGGGGCTAGCCCCCGAACGTCGACCGCATGGCCTGCCTTCGGTGATCTGGTGCGCGCGCGCACCCGTCGTTGCGCGGATGCACCGACACGCAAGCGAGAAATGCCCGAATCGAGTAGAGTTAAGGGCCCCGCTCGCGGCTTGCGTGCCCTCGTTCCCAGTGTGCAGGAGCCCCAGTGAACAGTCGTCCCCCGGTCAAGCCCACGACCGTCGAGCCGTTCAAGCATGTGATCGACGAGTACAAACACCAGGCGCAGACGATCACCTGCACGTGCGGCTGGCACGGCAGCTCCGCGACGCTGGATCGCGGCGGGTCTGAGTGGACGGCCCACCTCTTCGAGGTTCGCGGCAAGAAGCGATAGCCGGCCCGCTTGGGCGGCACATCCGGGCGTTGGCCGCGACGCCGCGGTGAGCTCCGGGGCCCGTGCTAGCATCCCGCTCCGTGGTCCCCGAATCGCTGCCCGCGCGACCCCCGTTCGAGCTGCGCGCGAGGCTCTTGACCCCGCTGCGGGCGGGTGGGACGCGACATGAACCCGACGGCCTCCTCGTCGTCGACCGCTATGGGCGCCTGACCTTCGCCGGACCTTCGCGCGAGCGGCCCGCAGAAGCGGCCGCCGCCACGGATCTTCGACCGTGGGTCGTGCTCCCCGGAATGGTCGACCTGCACGCCCACTTGCCGCAGCTCCCGAATGCCGGCCTCGGCGCCGGACTCGACCTGCTGACCTGGCTCGATCGGTACATCTTTCCGCTCGAGCGCGGCTTCGACGCCACGGCGGCACAACGGCTGGCGCCGATCGTCTGGCGGGCGCTCGCCGCCGCGGGGACCACGACGGCCGTGGTCTACGGCGCGGTCTACGAGGCGAGCCTGGACGCCGCGTTCGAGGCCGCCGAGTCGCACGGCATCCGCGCGGTGGTCGGCAAGGTCATGATGGATCGCCTGACGTACGACCCGACGATCGCGCCCGGCGCGATCCTGGAGCAGTCGCTGCGGGAGGCGGCAAACCTGATCGAGCGCTGGCACGGCAAGGACGATGGCCGGCTGCGCTACGCCGTGACGCCACGGTTCGCCATCTCGTGTACGGCAGACCTCCTGCGCGAGTCCGCGGCACTTGCCACCGACACCGGCGCCTACTGGCAGACCCACCTGTCCGAGGATCGTGGCGAGATCGCGGAGGTCGCCCGCCTCTTCCCCGAGGCCCTCGATTACGTCGACGTCTACGACCGGGCCGGCGGCCTCGGCCCACGGGCGATCCTGGCCCACGCCGTCCACCTGTCCGACCGCGAGCTGGGCCGCCTCGTCGAGTCCGGATCGCGGGTCGCCCACTGCCCGGCCTCCAACCTGTTCCTCGCCTCGGGCGTGATGCCGCTGGGGCGCTACCTCGAGGCCGGCCTGTCGGTGGGGCTCGGGTCCGACGTCGCCGGCGGCCCTGAGCTCTCGATCTTCAGCGGCATGCGGGTCGGGTTCTACGCCCAGAACGCGCTGCGGGTGGCGGGGGTGGCATCGGGACCGACCCTCGGCCCGCTCGAGTGGCTGCGGATGGGCACGCTCGGCGGGGCGGAGGCACTCGGTATGGCCGAGCAGATCGGCTCGCTCGAGGCGGACAAGGAGGCCGACATGATCTGCCTGGATCCGGCGTTCGTGGCGACCGTGCCCGGTACCAGCGACGACGATCCCGAGGACCTGATGAGCCGGGTCATCTTCCGGTCGCATCCCGACATGGTCCGGGCGGCCTGGGTGCGCGGCCGGCAGCTGGAGGGTCCGGGCCAGCGTGGCTGAGCCGCGGTCGGCTACGGTTCGCGCATGACCGAGCATGCCGACCTGCTGATCAGCGGCGGGACCGTCGTCGACGGGACGGGCACGCGCGCGGTACTGGCGAGTGTGGCCGTCCTGGAGGGCCGGATCCGGTTGCTCGATCCGGCCGATCCGCCGCCGGCCAATGTCGGGCGGACGATCGATGCGACGGCCAAGGTGGTCGCCCCGGGCTTCATCGACCTGCACAGCCACGGCGGCCTCGTGATCCTGGCCGACCCGCAGCACGAGCCCAAGGTGCGCCAGGGCGTCACAACGGAGCTCGTGGGCGTCGACGGCAACGGGTTCGCGCCGTTCGAATCCCGCGCCGAGCTCGAGGCGTTCGTCCACCTCGATTCGGGGCTCGATGGGCGTCCCGAGATCGACTACGACTGGAGCTCGGTCGACAGCTACCTCACGCGGTACGACGGCAAGGTCAGCCTCAACGTCGCGACCCTGATCGGCAATTCGCCGCTGCGGATCGCGGCGCTCGGCTGGGACGACGTGCCCGCGGACGGCGAAGCCCTGGATCGAATGCGCGGCCTGGTCCGCGATGGGATGGACGATGGGGCGTTCGGGGTCAGCTCTGGCCTCGATTACCCGCCCGGCGGCTATGCCACCACCGACGAACTGGTGGCGTTGACCGAGGAGGCCGGGCGCCATGGCGGGATCTATCACACCCACGTCCGATACCCGCTCGGCGATCGCTATCTCGACCCATTCCGCGAGGCGATCGACATCGGACGGCGGTCCGGTGCGCCCGCCCACATCACCCATTTCTATCATCGCCAGACACATCCGGGCGGCCCGGGCCCGCTGCTCGAGCTGGTCGACGACGCCCGAGCCGAGGGCCTGGACGTTACGTTCGACACGTATCCCTACGAATGGGCGGCGACCCGCCTGCTGATCCAGCTTCCGCAATGGGTCCAGGCCGGCGGGCCGGCACGGCTCAAGGAGCGGCTGGCCGATCGCGTGACGCGCGACCGTCTCCGGGCGGAGTTCACGGCCCGTGGTGCCGCCTATGCCAGTCCGGCAGGGTGGGCGGACGTGCGGCTGGCGGCCTTCCATCGACCGGAGAACCTGCGGTGGGAGAGCCGGACGATCGCCGACGTCATGACCGAGACCGGACACGACGCGCTCGACGTCATCTGCGACCTCCTGCTGTCGGAGGACCTCGGGGTCGGCCAGGTGACGAGCGGGCCCTGGAGCGAGACCCTGCGGGACTTCGTGAAGCACCCGGTCGGCATGGTCGGGACGGACAGTACGTTCCTCGGGGCCAAGCCCAGCCCTCGAACCTATGGCAGCTTCCCCCGGATCCTCG
>JAXDKX010000396.1:0-4699 GCA_034666905.1 Chloroflexota bacterium
TCGCCTACATCGATGCCGGGCGTGACGAGGGGGCGCAGGTCGTGGTCGGCGGCGGGCGGACGCTGGAGGAGACCGGCGGCTATTTCGTGGCGCCGACGATCCTGGATGACGTGCGCAACACCATGAAGGTTGCCCGCGAGGAGATCTTCGGGCCGGTCATCTCGACGATCCCGGTCGACTCCGAGGAAGAGGCCGTTGCGCTTGCCAACCAGACGAGCTATGGCCTGGCAGCGTCGGTCTACACGACCGACCTGGACACCGCCATCCGCGTCGCTCGCTCGTTGCGGGCCGGGACGGTCGGGGTCAACTCGTACTCCGAGGGAGACATCACGACCCCCTTCGGCGGCTACAAGGAGTCCGGCTTCGGCGGTCGCGACAAGGGCCTCGAGGCGCTCGACCAGTACACCGAGAAGAAGACGATCTGGATCACGCTCCGGAGCTAGGCCGCCGCGGCCACCGCCGGGGCCGGCCTACCTCGCGGGTGCCTTCCGCGCCTCGAACCCGAGCTTCCGCGCCTCGCCGACCGTCATCGGTGCCGCGCGCTTCCAGGTGAAGGCGGTCCCGATCGCATCCCAGACCGGCCCAAGCTCCCAGTACGCGCTATGCGACTTCGGGAAGTCGAGACCCGAATGGACCCGCAGGTCGACCACGCTGGCCAGGCCGTCCGATCGTCGAAAGAGCGGCTCAGCCAGGAACGACAGGAAGTCCCGGCTGTCATAGATGTTCAGCCAGGGAACGGGCAGGTACGGTGGGCTCGCCTCGTCGTAGGGCATCGAGGGGATGGCGTCGAAGGTGTAGAGCAGCGGCGCCTGCGAGCCGACCGTGACGCAGGCCTCGACCGGCGCCTCGGGCCAGCTCGCGAGCAGGTCGACCAGGGCGATACCACCAAGGCTGAGCGCTACCGGCAGGACCGGGCGGTCTCCGGCCGCTTCCGCGACTCGCGTCAGCTCGGCCTTCAGGACCCGCTGGATCGAGTCGCGATGGAGCTGGTAGCCCACGACATCGGCAAGCATCTGCGCGCCGAGTGCGTCCAGCAGGGCCTCGCGCCGGTCCTCGAAGTAGTACGTCGCAAGCTTCAGGATCGTGTCGCGCCGGACACCGGCACCGAGCCGAGGCACGGGGACCGGGGCAGACTTCGCGCCGCGGTAGAGCGCCTTCTTCCAGTTGCCGAGGCGGAGGCCGGACAGCCGTCGCCACTCGGGCCCGACGACCATCACCTCCCAGCCACGAGCCCGGACCTGGTCCTCGATCCGCGAAAGGTTCTGGACCAGGCCCTCCGAGGTCGCGGCTGCCCCGTGGACGAAGAACAGCACCCCATGCGGCGCGACCGGGCCAGGGGCGGAAGTTGCTCGGCGCGCACCACGATTCGGCAAGGTCGGCCTAGGATAGATGCGTTGCAGACGGAGACGAAGCCCCGTGGCCACCGCGCCCGATCCCCGCCCGATCTCGATCCTCAAATGCCCGAACTGCGGAGCATCGAACCGGATCGCCCCGAGCCCGCGAGGGGCACCGCATTGCGGAACGTGCGGGAAGCCGCTGCCGTGGCTCGTGAACGCCAATGCATCGACGTTCCCGGTTGAAGTGCACGCCGCACCGACGGTCGTAGTCGACCTGTGGGCGCCGTGGTGCGGCCCGTGCCGCTTCGTCGGGCCGATCCTCGAGGAGCTGTCCCGGGAGCTGGCCGGCCGGCTCAAGGTGGTCAAGGTCAATGTCGACGAGAACCAGGGCCTGGCCCTGAAATACGACGCGCGGAGCATCCCGACGATGCTGGTGATGCGTGATGGCGAGGTCGTCGATCGGATCGTCGGCGCCCTGCCGAAGGACGCCCTCGTTGCCCGCCTCACACCGCAGCTCAAGCCGCCCCGGCAGCCGCCGTCCAGCGCTGCCTGATCGGGAACGGGCGGGGAGACTGGCCGATGCGTCAGACCGACATCGCAAGCCTCGTCGACTACCTGTACTGGCTGCGCGACGGGGCAATGGACAAGGCGTCGGAGCTCTCGCCCGCGGCATTCCTCTCACCAGGGACGGTCGCCTATCGCGATCTTCGGGGGACGCTCGTCCACGAGCTCGATGTCGAACGAAGCTGGCGCCGCCGATTGCGGGGCGCTCCGAAGGTCGAATGGGATGCCTTCCTGGCGCCGGAGGACTACCCGGACGCCACCTCGCTCGCCGAGGATTGGCGCCGGGACCAGAGCGAGATGCGCGATTGGCTGGCCGCCTCGACCGACGAGGACCTGGATGCCCCGGTCCGGGTCAACGACCTCGAGGGCTTCGCCTTGTCGACCTATCTCGTGCACGTCGTCATGCATGGCGTCGAATCGTTCAGTGCGGCGGCGATCCTGTTGCACCGCGCCGGCCATTCGGTCGGCGAAGCCGGCTTCCTCGACTACATCGACTGGACGCGCACGATTCGTCGTGTATAGTGGAGCCGCAAGTGCCGCGGGACTCGTTCGCGGCCAAGATACGAAGCACGACGCACTCGGACTCCTCTCACGACTGACGCGAGAACCCGATGAAGGGATCGCGCCGGCTCTCGAGAGGAGTTCTTTTTTGTACAACGACAAGAATCTGACCTGCGCGGACTGTTCACAGGAATTTGTGTTCACCGCGTCGGAGCAGGATTTCTATTCGCAGCGTGGCTTCACCGAGCCCCGACGCTGCCCTTCCTGCCGGGCCAGCCGCAAGGCTGCGCGCAACAGTGAAGGCGGCGGCGGCTACAGCTCCGGCGGTGGCGGCGGCTATTCGAGCGGCGGCTACTCGAGCGGCGCCGGCAGCTACGGCGGCGGTTCAGGCGGCTATGGCGAGCGCGATCGTGGTCCCCGCGAAATGTTCGCAGCCACCTGCTCGTCCTGCGGCAAGGAAGCCCAGGTTCCGTTCCGTCCGACCAGCGGCAAGCCGGTCTACTGCAGCGACTGTTTCCGGAGCCAGCGGGGCTAGTCCCGCCCTCTCGAGCGGACCGGCCGGCGGTCCGCAATCCCAGCGTGATCCACGACCCGAGTTGTCAGTCGACTCGGGTCGTTCGATTCCGCGGGACTTTCGTACCGGTTCGCGAGCCTCGCCTGCCTTGCATGATGGATCCGGGTACCGACCCGTCCAGCCATCGAGGATCTTCATGCCCGTCGAGGAAACGCACGCTTCTCCCCCGCGCCTCTACGGCGCTCCCGCCTACATGCGCCCGCGCTCGGCCGTCGCTCCCACGCCGCGACCGCTCCATCCCGACGACCTGCCGATCGCCATCGGGCAGACGCCGGAAGAGCAACGCCTGGCCGAGGAGCTGCTGGATCGTCCGTACCAGACGATCATCCCGGCCCCTCCGTCACGCGAGGAACCGCGCCTGCAGGCGCGACGGCTGCTGCTCCGCGACGCTGTCGATCGGACCCTTCGCCCGGCCTCCTAGGCCCGAGGGTCCCTAGGCCGTCGGGCTCTTCGGCTTCTTCGGCTTCGGTGGCCGCTTCGGCGTCTTGTCACCCATCGATTGTGGCCTCCTGACGAATCGCGCCGCCGTCGACGTGTCGAGTCGGGGCCAGCGGCGATCGACGCCAGCGTACACGACGCGCACGCGGCAGGATCCGCCAGCATTCGACAGCCGCAGGATCCCCCGACGACTACGCGTCCTGAAATGGGCAGCCGTCAGGAATCCGTGAGCCGATAGACGGTTCCGTTGGCGTCGGTGAGGTAGAGCTCGCCGGCCTGGTCCTGGCCGAAGGAGGTGATGCGCGCGTTCGTCGTGAGCCCCCGAGTCGGCGGCGTCCCGCGGGTAGCCCTGCGATCGATATACCAGACCTCGCCGGAACAGTAGTCGGCGAACAGGTACGCACCAACGAGGTCGGGATACGCGGCTCCGCGGTAGACGAATCCGCCGGTGATCGAGCAACGCCCGTTGACATGGCTGTACTCGGTCAGCGGCAGCGTCTTGCCCGTCCGCGAGCAAGTGCTCGATGACGCGAAGCAGTGGCTGGCCTCCATCACCTTCCAACCGAAATTGAGGCCACGACCAGCGTTCCGGCCGTGCGACGCCGGCGCTCGATCGACCTCCTCGTAGGACGCCTGGCCCACATCGGCGATCCACAGATCCCCCGTCACGCGATCGAATGACCATCGCCACGGGTTGCGCAGCCCGTAGGCCCAGACCTGGTCTAGACCGGAGCGACCGACGAACGGATTGTCCCGGGGGATCGCGTACGGGAGCGTCCCGGTCCGCCGATTGACGTCGATGCGGAGCAGCTTGCCGAGCAGCACACCCAGGTTCTGTGCCCGATTGCCCGGATCTCCGGCGCTGCCACCATCTCCGAAGCCGATGTAGAGGTACCCGTCAGGCCCGAACGCGATGTCGCCGCCGTTGTGGTTCTGGTAGGGCTGACGGAGTCTGAGGATGGTTCGGCCGCTCGCGCCATCGACCCGGTTCGGGTTCGTGCTCGACACCCGGTACTCGCGGATGATGCTGGTGCCGTTGTGGTCCGTATAGCTCACATACAGCTTGCCGTTCGACTTGTAGCCCGGGTGGAACGCCAGGCCGAGGAGGCCCTGCTCGCTGCCGCTGGAGACCGACGCGCTGAGATCGAGGAACGGAACGGCGGCGACTGCGCCGTGCGTGACGATCCTGATCTTGCCGGTCTTTTCGACGACGAATAGCCGGCCTGACCCGTCGTCAGCGGTGGTCACCAGGAGTGGCTGCGAGAAGCCGGTCGCGACCGTCGTG
>JAXDKX010000397.1:0-3892 GCA_034666905.1 Chloroflexota bacterium
CGTCACGGTCACTCCCTCTCCGACGATTACGCCAACACCGGACGAGACGCCTGAGCTCTCGCCGACGCCAATCCCGGCAGAGCAATCCACTCCAATCCCGCCGGTGATCCCACCGCCGGTCCCGCCTTCGACCCTGACCCCGGTGCCAACCCCGAATTCACCCGTCATGCCGGCACCGACACCGACCCCTTTGCCGGCGCCGGTCGGTGTCGTTGCTGGAGTGACCGGAACGCCGTCCAGTGCGGCACTGCCAGCGACGGACGCATCCGATCCGAACACTTCACCTGGGGGCGACTCGCTGATGATCCTCCTCGCCATCATCGGTCTGGTCATCGCAACCTACTCTCTAACCTCTGAAGCGTCCGGCGCGAGGCGCTAGAACCGCTGATGACCAATTTGGCGGCTGGGTCTGTCGGAGGGATTGACCGAGGCCTCAGGGAGTGATGGTCAGCGTTCCGACCATACCGAGGGCGGCGTGCGTGCCGACGTCGCCCGCCTGAACGTTGCACCAGAAGATGTACGTACCAGCCGCGAGTCCACTGACCGTAAAGGCGGCTTTCTCCTTGGGGAGAACGTGGCGAGACTCGGCGAGGATCTGTCCACTCTTGACGCTTCCGTCGTGATAGAACACCACGTCGGTCGCCCCGATCACCATTGTGTGGTCCGGCAGGAACCCGCCTCCGGGGACGTTCTGGAGGTAGAAGGTCACGGTCCCTGACGTTGCAGTGAGCGTATTGGGCTCGAATCTCGGGCCTTCGCTCTTGACCGTCATGATCAGCGGGATGGCGCCCGCTGGGGCCTTCGATGCGGTTTCGAATGTGGTTGCCAGAGTGGGCGCCGGCGTGGAGGCGGACGCCGGGCTCGACGCCGTCGTCGGCGACGCGGGAGCGACGCTGGGCGATGCCGTTGCCGCCTGTGTGGTCGCCGGCACCGATGATGTTGGGCTCGTCGAGTTGGTCGAACCTGTCCCGCTGCACGCTCCGATCCCAGCGGTGAGCGCGACGACGAGAATGCCGGGCCACCTTTGCATCGTCAGTAGCCTTTCACCACAGAACCCGAAGTGCAACCCCGTCTTGCACCGTGCAGCGGCCGCGGCGGGGCCGGTGAGGATGAAAACACGGACGTCGCCTCAGCAGTCGATACCTCGCGCACGAGCAGTCGCCAGGCTCCCGGGCCGGGAGTGTGCAGTAGATCACGATCATGCCCCGCGATCATCCGTGGCGACTGAACTTCGTGACACCCGTAGAACCGCGCGGGTGAGGTCGCTGCCTGGTCGTCGAAGTTCGTCAAGGATCGTGAAGTGATTCGCATTGGAGAGCGGGATCAATTCGCCCGCGAGGTGAACCTGAGCCCGGTAGGCATGGAAGGCTCGACTGGTGGCCATCATCGCCGGCAATTCGCGCAGGCCAAAGGCGATGGAAAGAGGCTTGGGCACGGCGGGCAAGCGGATAGGGGAGAGGGTCTCGACCTCGGTGTCGGTCAGGTTCACCACATCGTTGACGTGATGAGACTCGCGAAGCGGAGCCAGGTCGAAGACCCCCGAGATCGCGACCCCGGCCGTCACCGTTGGATGGTCCAGCAGGATTGCGGCCAGATGCCCGCCCGCGGACCATCCTGAGAGGATCACCGGCCCGGCGATACCATGCGAGCGCGCGTGTGCAGCGAACCAGTCGAGTGCCGCGCGGAGCTCCTCCGTGATCTGCGTCAGCGTCGCGTCAGGGGCGAGCGTGTAACCGGGCAGCGCAGCAGACCAACCGTGTGCCAGGAGTCCTTCGACGACGCAGGCCAACGCCTCCTTGCTGCCGCGCTGCCAGTAGCCACCGTGAATGTGGATGAGGCACGGCGCTGCCGGATCGGAGGCGGGATAGAGATCCCACGTGGTCCGCTCGCCCCGGCCATATGGCAAATCGAGGTGTTCCGGGCGATCCGCGCGGAGCACCCTCGAAGCCGACGCCCACGCCTCGGTCCTGGTGGCAACGAGCTCGGCGCCAACGTACGCAACGTTGTTGAAGGCGTCAGGCCGGGTCATCTGGCGTCGAACCATGGCGCATTGTGCCCGGGCGCGCTTGCTCCCGCCGCGACAATGGGATCCCGCCCATCCAGGCCAAGAGGTCCGCCGGTGCAATACGACATCGCGTCAAACCTGCTCGCCGCCCGGTCCCAGATGGCGTTCACGCTCGGATTCCACATCGTGCTGGCGTGCCTTGGGGTCGGCCTCCCGACGATGGTGCTCATCGCCAACGCGATCGGCCTTCGGAGAGGCGATCAGGCTGCGATGCTCCTCGCCCGGCGCTGGTCAACCGTGATGGCGGTGACCTTCGCCGTTGGCGCCGTCACCGGAACGGTCCTTTCGTTCGAGATGGGACTCCTCTGGCCAGGCCTCATGGGCCGCTTCGGTGGCGCGTTCGGGATCCCCTTTGCGGTCGAGGGGCTGTTCTTCTTCCTCGAGGCGATCTTCATCGCGATCTACATCTATGGCTGGACCCGGCTCACGCCGCGAGCGCACCTGCTCAGCGGCATCCCCGTCGCCGTCGCCGGAATCGGCGGCACCTTCTCCGTCGTCGCGGCGAATGCCTGGATGAACCAGCCGGCGGGGTTCGTCCTCGGAGCCGACGGACGCGTTGCCGCGGTGACCCCGCTCGAGGTGATCTTCAATCGGGCGACCGTCTACGAAGTCCCGCACATGCTCCTCGCGGGTTACATGGTGACCGGATTCCTCCTTGCCGCGGTCTACGCGGTCGGCCTCCTCCGCGGGCATGCCGATCGCTACGTCCGGCTCGGCTTCCTCATCCCATTCATCCTGGCGGCTGCCGCCGCTCCGTTGCAGGTCGCGGTCGGCGACGTCGCGGCGCGGGGCGTCCTGGAGGACCAGCCGGCGAAGTTCGCCGCGATGGAATTGATCACCGTGGGCGGCCCGCACCAACCGGAGACGCTCGGGGGGATCCTCGTCGACGGACAGGTGGTTGGCGGAATCCAGATCCCGAATCTGGCCTCGATCCTGGCCGGGTTCAGCCCGGACACTGTCATCACCGGACTCAACTCGATCCCGATCGACGAGCAACCACCGACGGCGCTCGTCCACCTGGCATGGAATGCGATGGTGGGCATCGGAACAGCCCTGGTCTTCCTCGGCCTCTGGGGACTCATCCTTCGATGGCGAGGGCGTGACTACGCGGGTGCCCGCTGGTTCCTGCGGGCGGCGTCGGTGTCGGGATTCGCCGCGGTCATTGCGCTCGAAGCCGGCTGGATTGTCACGGAGGTGGGTCGCCAACCGTGGGTCGTCTTCAAGATCCTGCGGACGGCTGACGCGGTCACCCATGCGGCCGGTGTCCAGACGACACTGATCGTGGTGGTCGGCCTGTATTCCGTGTTGGGCGTCGCGACGCTCCTCGCGCTGCGAGGGCTCGAGCGGCGCTGGGCGGCGCAGGATGCCGCGGCCGGCGGACGCGCCTACGGCGATGCGCAGGACGAATCGACGCCCTATGGGCCAACGCGCCGACCCTCGGAGCCCGAGCGGTGACAAGCGTCGAACTTACGGCCATCACGTTATGGCTTGGGCTGACCGCATATGCGGTCTTCGGCGGAGCCGACTTCGGCGCCGGTTTCTGGGATCTGGTGGCGGGTGACGCGCACCGTGGCGCCGCGCCGCGAGCCCTCGTCGCCGACGCGATCGGGCCAGTCTGGGAGGCCAACCACACCTGGCTTATCTTCGACCTCGTGATCCTCTGGACCGCGTTTCCTGCGGCCTTCGCCGCCATCATGTCCACGCTCTTCGTGCCGCTCAGCCTGGCGGCCCTCGGAATCGTCCTGCGCGGCGCCTCGTTCGCCTTTCGACCAGTGCTGCCAGGTGCGCCCGGGCGGCGCGCGGCTGGTGCTGTTTTCGCGATCTCGT
>JAXDKX010000398.1:0-7911 GCA_034666905.1 Chloroflexota bacterium
CGCCGGCGCCGAGCGCCTGGGCCACGGCGTGCGCATCGTGGACGACATCACGATCCACACGGACGGCTCCGTCGAGCTCGGTCGCCTCGCCGCCTTCGTTCGGGACCGGCGGATCCCACTCGAGATGTGCCCGACCTCCAACGTGCACACGGGAGCGGCGGCGTCCGTCGCCGAGCACCCGTTCGACCTGCTGCGGCGCCTTCGGTACCGGGTCACGCTCAACACCGACAACCGGCTCATGAGCGGCGTCACGCTGTCGAGCGAGTTCGTCGCCGTCGACGCGGCGTTCGGGATCGGGCTCGGCGAGATGGAATGGCTGACGATCAACGCCCTCAAGAGCGCGTTCGCGCCCTTCGACGAGCGGCTGCGCCTCATCAACGAGGTGGTCAAGCCTGGCTATGCACGGGTCCGCGCCGGAGAAGCGCGGGTCGTCTAGGCGTCTGCGGCCGCGCCGGTCGCGCGACCGTCAGCGGCCCGCCGGGAGCGCAACCACGAACCGGCTCCCGCCGAAGCCGTTGGGCTCGAGGACGATTCGCCCGCCCATCGCGTCCATCAGGCGTCGCGCAGCGAACAGTCCGATGCCGGACCCCCGGCTGCGGCCGCGGCCCTCGATCCTCACGAACGGCTCGAAGACGCTCTCCCAGTCCTCGATCGGAACACCCGGTCCATCGTCGGTGACGTAGGCCTGGACCTCGTTGCCCAGGCGCCAGATGCCGATGCTCACGCCTTCGGCCTGCGGGGCGTACTTCGACTCGTTCTCGAGCAGCTGCTCGAGAACCTGGCGGAATCGCGCCTCGTCGCCGACCGCGATGAGTCGATCGGCCGGTCGCTCCCAGCGGATCGGGCGCGGGCGGAGCAGGAGCCGTAACGTCTCGACCGTCTCGTCGACCGCCACGACCGCATCGAACGGGGCGCGAGACAGGCCGGTCAGGCCCTCGCCGCGGACCGACGCCAGGATGGAGTCGACGAGCCGATCGAGCCGCGAGACCTGGTCCAGCGCGGCCGCCTGCCATGCATCGACCTCATTCGGGCCCTGGGGCGGAACCACGCCCCTCGCGGCGTCGCCGAGCAGGTCGACGTAGACGCGGACGACCGACAGCGGCGTGCGGAGCTCGTGGGTGACGACCGACAGGAGCTCCGCCCGGGCGGCGTCGAGCGCGGTGAGCTGTTCGAGGCGCGCCTCGACCTCCGCCTGCAGTCGCCCTTTCTCGATGATCCCGACGAGGAGGGCGCCGATCGTCCGCAGGTATTCGACATCGCCCGACTGGAAGCGCCGGGGCGCGGCCGCCTGCACGTTGAGGACCCCGACGACGTCGTCGTGCCAGATGAGCGGCACCGACAGCATCCCCGTCAGGCCCTCCAGGTCGAGCCCCCGGACCCACGAGAAGCGCGGGTCGCGCGTTACGTCGTCGACGGCGATCGGTTCGCGCGTGGCCGCAACCCGCCCGGTGATGCCGCTGCCGAACGGCAACGTGATCTTGCCGACCTGGCCGCGGTCGAGGCCGTTGGTGGCCTCCAGGGTCAAACGGGTCCGCTCCCTGTCGGCGAGGTAGAACGAGCAGACCTGGACATCCATCGCCTCTGTCGTCCGGTCCACGATGGTCCGCATCAGCTCGTCCCAGTCGCGAGCGAGGGTGGCAAGCCGGGCGATCTCGTGCAGGAACGCGAGCTCCTGGAGCCGGCGATCGTCAGATCGGCGTTCGCTGGGCAGGGTCTCCATCGGTCCGATCATGGGGCATTCGCCGGTGCGTCGGGGCGATACCGAGGGGCGACGCGTCAGCCAGTCGCCAGCGAGGCAATCTCGTCACGCAGCGCGATGAGGTCGTCGTCGTGCGGAGCGAGGGCGCGGAGCTCCGCCTGGTCGGCGAGCGCCTGCTTCAGCAACGGCCTCGCCTCATCGAGCCGGCCGTTCAGTGCGTAGAAGCAGGCGAGGTTGTAGCGAGCGTAGGCCGCCGGTCCGGGCGGCCACCCGCCCCGGTCGATCATCGCCCGGGTGGTTTGGGCCAGTCCTGTGACCCGCGAATCCAGGCCCTCGCCAATCGCCACGTGGACAAGGTGGCCGAGGTCGTGTTCCGGGCCGTCGCCCATGACGGAGCCAACGACCTTCGGGTCCGCGAGCGTCTCAGCGGAGGCAGCCGCGACCGCGGCGATGAGCGCCACGGCCGTCGAATCGGCGTCTGAGACGACCCGCTCCCAGGCCCAGTCGGCTCGCTCGGCCTGGATTCGGGCGTTGGTCGCATCGATGTCGAGCCCGGGCGATTCCGGATGATCGCTGCCATCGCGGAGGGCGGTGAGCTTGTCTGCCTGGCGCTGACGCCACGCCGACAGATGGGCGAGGTGATCCTTGGCTGACCATCCACCGTCTGCGGCAGGCACCTCGCGTCCGGCCGGATCCACGGCGGCGAAGACGTCGCGCTCGACGGCGATGGTCTCGCGCAGCGCCTCGATCAGCCCCGCCCGAAGTCCTGGCTCCGTGGTGTCGCTCGTGCTCATCTGGGAAGCCTAGCTCGAGACCGCTGCCGGCTCCGGATCCGTGACCGACGTGGGCAGGTCAGCCAGCAGCGGGTCCGTCCAGCTCCAGGCGGCGCCATGATGCTTGCCGACAGCGCCGTGTCGAGCCGCCTCGACCCGCAACGGCAGGCCGAAGATCTCGATGAACCCGACGGCCGCGGCGTGGTCGAACGCGTCGCCCTCGTCGTAGGTTGCCAGGCTCTTGTCGTAGAGCGAGAGCGGTGAGCGCCGACCCACGACCACGGCGCTGCCGTGATCGAGGCGCACGCGGACCTCGCCCGACACGACTCGCTGCGACGAGGCGACGTAGGCCCGCAGGTCGCGCGACAGTGCGCTGAACCAGAGGCCGTCGTAGATCAGCCGAGCCAGCTCGTCGGCCACCAGCCGGTCGAATCGGAGCGTGTCACGGCTGAGCGTGAGGCTCTCGAGTGCGCGATGGGCGCCGTGCAGGATGGTCGCCGCCGGCGTCTCGTACATCTCCCGGCTCTTGATCCCGACCAGCCGATCCTCCACGTGGTCGATCCGGCCGACGCCATGTGCCCCTCCCAGGGCGTGGATGCGCTCGACCAGCTCGACCGGCGGGAGCCGCTCGCCATCGAGCGCGACCGGGATGCCGCCCTCGAACTCGATCAGGATCTCGATCGGATCGGGTGCAGCGGCTGCGGCGACCGTCCATTCGTAGGCGTCCGCGGGCGGTGTCACCCAGGGGTCCTCGAGGACTCCGGTCTCGCATGACCGGCCCCACAGGTTGACGTCGATCGAATAGGGCGAGGCCTTGGTGATCGGGATCTCGATGCCGCGCTCGGCCGCGTAGTCGATCTCCTGGTCGCGCGTGAGGCCCATGCCGACGCGCATCGGAGCGACCACCTCCAGCCCTGGGTCCAGGGCGTGGGTGGCGACGTCGAAGCGGACCTGGTCGTTGCCCTTGCCAGTGCAGCCGTGGGCAACCGCGTCCGCCCCCTCGCGCTTGGCGACCTCGACGAGGAGCTGCGCGATCAACGGGCGAGCGAGGGCCGTCGCGAGCGGATAGGCGCCCTGGTAGAGGGCGTTCGCTTGCAGGTGCGGCCAGACGTAATCGGTCACGAACCGCTCGCGCGCGTCCACGACGTAGGCGCGCGACGCGCCGGCCGAGATCGCGCGTGCCTCAACGCCCTGCCGCAGCGATCCACCGCCGAGGTCGACGGTCAGGGTCACGACCTCCGCCCCGAACTGCTCGCGCAGCCAGGCCACGGCGACGGACGTGTCGAGTCCGCCCGAATACGCAAGAACGACCTTCTTCACGAGACTGTGGACCTCCGGAGTCAGCGGCTGACGATGGCGGGAATCGAGCCCGACGTGGACGTGGCGATGGCCCGGAAGCGTTCGAGCCAGCGTTCGAGGCGTGCCTCGTCGGCGAACAGCACGAGGAGGGTATTGTCGCCCGCCAGCGTTCCCTCCTGTTCCTGGAGCGTGGATTCGTCGATCGCCTGGGCGATCACGCTGGCCGCGCCCGGAGTCCCGGTCAGGACGAGGCTCAGGCCGCTGCGGCCGATCCGTACCGGGATATCGTTGAGGATGTGTCGGAGCCGTTCGTCCGACGCCGGCACGGCTGCGGTCGCGGCCTCCTCGGGCACGACGTAGACGTGGCCATCTGCGCGCGGCGCCTTGTGCAGTCCGAGCTCCGTGATGTCGCGCGAGACGGTCGCCTGGGTCACGTCGAACCCCTGCTTGATCAGGGCATCGACGACTTCGCGCTGGCTGCCGACCGCATGGTCGGAGATCAGCTGGCGGATCGCGCGCTGGCGGAGCCGCTTGAGCTCGTGGCTGCCGTTCACGGCGCGCGGCGAATCGATCATGCCGCTCCCGCGTGCGCCGCCCGGCCGGCCACGATCCGGGTGCCAAACGTCGGATCCTCGAGCGCGCGTTCGAGGGCGTGCGGAGCCGACGAGTCGGCGATGATGGCTTCCGAGCCGTCCCAGCCGAGGGCACCAAGGGCGGCCCGCACCTTGGGCACCATCCCACCGGCGATCACGCCGGATTCGATCAGGGTCTCGGCTTCGCCAACGGTCAGGGCATCGAGGCGCCGGCCGTCGGCGTCGCGGACCCCATCGACGTCGGTCAGCAGTACCAGCTGGCGGGCGCCGAGGCCGGCGGCGATCCCGGCGGCGGCGTCATCGGCATTGACGTTGCAGACGATCCCGTCCGCGTCGCGGGCGAGGGGTGCGACCACCGGGACCTGGCCACCGACCAGGATCGCGTCGAGCAGGTCGCGGCGCAGTCCGACGACCCGGGCAACGAGACCGAGCTTGGGGATCCGTTCGGCGACGAGCAGGCCGCCGTCCACGCCGGACAGGCCGACGGCGTCGACACCCAGGTCGCGCAGGCCGGAGACCAGCTCGCTGTTGACGACGCCTCGAAGCACCGCGGCGGCGACCTCCAGCGCCTGGGCGTCGGTGACACGCAGGCCGCCCTCGAATCGGCTTGGCACGCCGAGCCGCTCCAGCCATTCGGTGATTCGCTTGCCGCCGCCATGGACGAGGACCACGGGGCGACGCCGGGCAACGGCCGCAACCTCGTCGAGGACCTGCCGCTGGTCGGCGATCGTCGTGCCGCCAAGCTTGACGACGAGGACTTCGCTCATGTCGTGTACTCGGAATTCTCGATGACGTACGTCTCCGTCAGGTCGCAGCCGAAGGCCTCGCCTGTGCCGTTGCCGAGGCGCAGGTCGAGGGCGAAAATGACCTCGGGGGCATCCATCGACGCGCGCGCCGCGGCCCGATCGAAGACCACGGGACCACCGGCCGAGCCGTCGAAGACGAGGAACCCGGCGATCGAGATCCGGAGGATCGCCGGGTCGAGGGTGGCGGAGGTTCCGGCCCGAATGGCGGCCTCGGCGGCAGGGATTCCGGCAGCCTCGAGGACGGCCGCGTCGGCCAGGCGAGCGTTCCCGGCCGCGCCGGCGATCCGGCCCCAGTTCGGGTCGCGGCCGTGGGCAGCCGCCTTGACGAGGCTCGAAGAGACGATCGCCCGGGCAACCGCACGGGCCTCAGCGTCGTCGCGCGCCCCGACGACCGTCGCCGTGATGAGCGTCGAAGCGCCTTCGCCGTCGGCCGCCTGCTGGCGTGCGAGGTCGCGGGCGACCGCCTCGATGGCCGCGCCGAGCCTGAGCGCATCCACGGAGCCCGCCTCGACGGGTGCCGCCCCGGAGCCGCCGGATGCGAGCACGAAGACCGTGTCGTTGGTGCTGGTATCGCCGTCGACCGAGAGCTGGTCCCAGGTGCGGACGGCGGCCGGGCGCAGGAGCCCCCAGAGCGTCTCGGGCGCCGCGGCGGCGTCGGTCAGGAGCACCGACAGCATCGTCGCCATCCGCGGATGGATCATCCCGACCCCCTTGGCGATCCCGCTGACCGTGACCTTGACGGGTTGCCCATCGCTCCCTGGCAGGTCGATGGTGGTGGTGGCGGTCTTGGTCGCCGAATCGGTTGTCCGCAGCGCGACCGCCGTTGCCGCGAGGCCGGCGTCCGCATCGGTGAGGACCGGCACGATGGCCGTGAGGCCGGTTGCCACGCGATCAATGGGCAGACGGGTCCCGATGATGCCGGTCGATAGGTGCAGCGTCCGGTCGACCGGGACGCCCGTCGCTTCGGCGAGGAGGCGTGCAATCTCGAGCTGGTCGGCGTCGCCCGCCGGACCCGTCGCGGCGTTCGCGCTGCCGCTGGTGGAGATGACGGCCTCGGCCCAGCCGAAGCCGCCGCGCGAGTCGCCGGAGGTTGCCGCCAGGTGGGCCCGGGAGAGCCGGACCGGCGCGGCGGCGAAGGCGTTCGGGGTGAAGACGGCCGCAGCGGCGGCCGGCCCGCCCGTCGTGACCACGACGGCCAGGTCGGGCCGTCCCGAGGCCTTGATCCCGGCTGCGAGACCGTTGGCCTTGAAGCCGGCGGGCATGACGGCCCGCCGCTCAACGGGCGGGAGATCCGTCGTGGACGCCGAGAGGGGTTGGGCCGAGGTCGCCGTCATCGTCCCGGATCCGGCTGCGGGTGGTTCACGGGGCGAGCGGCAGCTGCTCGAGGCCTGCCGTCTCGGGCAGGCCGTGGATGAGGTTGAACGCCTGGACCGCCTGGCCGGCCGCCCCCTTGACCAGGTTGTCCTCGACGCCGATTGCGATGATCCGGCCGGTCCGCTCGTCCATCCGGACATGGACGAGAACCTGGTTGCTGCCGGTCACGTGCTTGGTCGCCGGTGGCGTGGAGACCACGGTCACGAACGGCTCGTTCCCATAGGCGTCGGCGTAGAGCGCATCCAGCTCCGCCTGGGTCACCGCCCGCGTCGGTCGGACATGGCAGGCGGACAGGATTCCACGGGTCATCGGGATGAGGTGGGGGAGGAAGTCAACCGCGACGATCCCGGGATTGGTGTCCGGGGTGAGGCCGGCATCGGTGCCGATCCCCGCCAGCTCCTGCTCGATCTCCGCCACGTGCCGGTGCCCACCGAGGCCATAGGCCTTGACGCTCTCGTTGACCTCACCAAAGTGGAGGTCGGGCTTGGCTTCGCGGCCCGCGCCCGACACCCCGCTCTTGGCGTCAACCACGAGGTCGCCGATCAGCCCGGCTCGCACCAGGGGGGCGAGGGCGAGCAGCGTTGCCGTCGGGTAGCAACCGGGTGCACCCACGATCGCCACCGGCGCGTCCACGAGCGCGACCAACGCCGCACGATGGAGCTCCGGGAGACCGTACACGGCAAGCTCGAGCAAATCGGGGCGTGGGTGCTCGAAGCCGTACCAGCGCGGGTAGTCGGCCGGGTCGCGCAATCGGAAGTCCGGACCCTGGTCGATGATCGCCGTCCCCGCCGCGGCGAGGTCCGGGACGATCTCGGCCGCCGCCCCATGAGGAAGGGCCAGGAAGACCGCATCGGCCGGCGGGAGCTCGGAGCTGACCGTGAGTGCCGTGGACCCGAGGTGCGGATGGATTCCACCGATCGGGTCGTGATCGCGACCGCGACCGGCCAGTCCGACCAGGTCGACATTCGGATGGCGGGCCAGGATGCGGATGAGCTCGGCGCCGACATAGCCGGTGGCTCCGATGATCCCCACCCGGACCTGGCGGGGACCACCGGCGGGATCGATCCCTCGATCGGAGCGCGGGAGCGTGGCGCGGGTCGACGGCAAGGCGGCCCCGCCTTCCGTTGTGCCAATGGCAGTGGTTGGTTGCGCGACGGTCATGGTGCGATGACTATACAGTCGCGATGCATAGTCATGCAACCACCTCGGGGCGGCCTCGGAGGCGCTACGCCTCGCCGTCCACGATGTCTGGCCGGGTGTAGGGCCCGGTCGCAACGACCTCGCCTTCGGCCTCGTATGGCCTGGCTCCCGATGAGTGGATCCGGTAGCGATGGTGGACGACCGTGGCTCCGGCCGAGAGCATCGCG
>JAXDKX010000399.1:0-4015 GCA_034666905.1 Chloroflexota bacterium
TCACGATGACACGTGTTCGCGTAGCCGGGCGCTCTGGATCACCTTGGTCCCGGCCGCCAACCTCGTCCGCTAGACTCGCCCGGTGATACGTCCCGGGGCGCCCTCCCGACGTGGCTGGTTCATCACCATCGAAGGACCCGACGGGGCGGGCAAGACGACGCAGGCCGAGCGACTTGCAGCCCACCTCCGGGAGCTGGGTCTCGATCTGGTGGTGACGCGCGAGCCGGGTGGCACCTGGCTCGGTGAGCGGTTGCGCGAGGTCCTCCTGGCGCGGACGGGTTCGACGGAGCCAACTGACGCCCTGACCGATGCCTTCCTGTTCAATGCGGCGCGGCGGCAGCTCGTCACCGAGATCATCGAGCCGGCGCTCGCGACCGGCCGGACCGTCCTCTCGGCCCGGTTCACCGACTCGACCCTGGCCTACCAGGGATTCGGCGCCGGCGTTCCGCTGGAGCAGCTGCGGACGCTGGCCGCCAGCTCGACCGACGGCCTCGAGCCCGACCTCACGATCGTGCTCGACGTGCCAGTCGAAGCCGGGCTCGCCCGCAAGGCCCCGGACGACGTCACCAGGTTCGAGGCCGAATTCGACGCCGCGTTCCACCGACGCGTGCGGCAGGGATTCCTGGCCCTCGCCGCCGCCGAACCGGGGCGAATGATCGTTGTCGACGCCTCAAGATCAAGCGCAGACGTGGCGACTGCCATCAACACCATTGTCGATCGCCTGGTTGGTTCCGGTGAACCTAAACGGGTCGCGATACGCACCATCGCATGACAACAGCGGACCAGCCGCGCCCGCTTCGTGCCTCTTCCCCGGTGGATGAGGCCGATCGGGCTGCACTCATTCGCATTGCCGATGGAGAGCTCGCCGCTCTCGAGGAGCTGTACGACCGTTACAAGACCATGGCCTATTCGATCGCCTACCGAATCACCAATGACGCGACGCTGGCCGAGGACGTCGTCCAGGACGCCTTCCTCGGGGCGTGGCGCAATGCCGCCCGCTACGTCGCCGGGCGTGGCAGCGTGAAGACCTGGCTGCTCTCGATCGTGCATCACCGGGCGATTGACGCGGTTCGCCGACGCCGCCCGACCACGGAGCTGCCCGAGGTCGAGACGGCGATGCCGGCCGCACTGACCCTGCCCGACGTGTGGGCGGAGGTTTCGGCGAGTCTCGACGCCGAGACCGTGCGCTCGGCGCTCGAGACGCTCTCCGACGTGCAACGCGAGGCACTGGAACTCGCCTATTTCGGCGGGCTGACCCAGGGCGAGATCGCCGAGCGGACGGGCGCGCCGCTGGGGACGGTCAAGAGCCGGATGCGCCTCGGCCTGCTCTCGATGCGACGCACGCTCGAAATGGGATCGACATGAGCGGGCTTGATTCGGTGCGCGAGTTGACCTGTGACGAGGTCCGGGAGATGGCCGGTGCCTTCGTCCTCGGGGCGCTGGACATCCAGGATGAGGCCGCCATCCGGGCGCACCTTGAGACCTGCGCCGATCCGCACGCGGAGATGGCCGAGCTCGGCGGCGTCGTGGCGGCGTTCGCCGAAACCGTCCCGATGGTCGAGCCGCCCGAGCGGCTGAAGGGCCGGATCATGGCCGCCGCAGCCGCCGATCTGGAGACGCGCAGCGAGGCCACGGCGGACGCGGAGGGCGTGCCGACGACGCCCCTCGCCTTCCCGTCCGCCGCGGAACGAGCCGCCCGACGTCCGCGCCCGTCCACCGGCACCTGGATCCTGCGCATCGCCGCGGTCCTCGCGATCGCCCTGCTCGGCGGCTGGAACCTCCTGCTCCAGAACGACCTGTCCGTGGCCCGGTCGTACGAGCAGAACGTGGCGGCCGTGCTCGACGCGGCCGCCCAGCCCGGATCGCTCACGGCGATCCTGACCGCCGACGGTGGCACTGGGTCGGGGCTGGCGGCCGTCGACGCCGAAGGCAACGTGACGATGGCGATGCGCAACCTGGCCCCGACCTCGGGCACGGCCGTGTATGAGGCCTGGGTCATCGGCGGCGACGGCGTGCCGGTTCCGCTCGGCGGTTTCCAGGTCGGCCAGGGTGGGACCGCCTCGTTCCGGGCCAGTGGCCTTCCATCGTCGAGCGGAATCGTCCTTGCGTTGACCCTCGAGCCCGGGCCAGGCGCCACGACGCCCACCCTGCCGATCATCTCGAAGGGCGTCGCCTCCGCGGCCGGCTAGATGTGAGCGGATCGCCGCAGCGGCACATGCCGGCCGGCGCGAGCCGACGACGCAGCCCGTGCCGATGCCCGCCGCCAGAAACTGGCCTTAGCCGGAGGGCGCGATCCCCGCAGCCGCGGTGCCGCGGCCCTCGTCGCGAGCTCGTGCGAGTGCGTTCGTGGCGGATGCGATCAGACTCTCGCTGTCGTCGCCGTCCGCAGGAAACCGGGCGACCCCCGCCGAGACGGTGATCGGTCGGCCGGCAACGGCAGGCAGTGCCTTGATCCCGTCGAGGACTCGCTGGGCGACCGTCATCCCCGCCGAGCCTGGCGCAACGAGCACGAATTCGTCGCCACCGATTCGCCCGACCGTGTCAACCAGCCGGACGGACTCCGCGAGCACCGCCGCGACCCGACGCAGGACGTCGTCGCCGGCCTCGTGACCGCCGCTCAGGTTCGTCGCCTGGAAGTCGTCGACGTCGAACATTGCCAGCGAGACTTCGCTGCCCTGGCGGGCCGCGCGGGCGAGCTCGAGCTCCAGGATTCGCGCAATCGTCCGCTCGTTGGCGAGACCGGTCAGCGCATCGGTGTGGGCCATCCGCTCGAACCAGTCCGAGCGCTCGGCGGCCGTCGACGCCAGGCGGTTGCGATCCACGGCGACCGAGGCAAGCGACGCCAGGGCGGTCAAGAGCTCGCGCTCCGCGGTGTCGAGCGTCCGCGGGGCAGGCCAACCCAGGCCAATCGAGCCAACCACGATCTCGACGCCTCCACTCGACACGATCAGCGGGAGATACGCGCCGACGAACGGCGTCCCATCGGCCATCGTCGCCTCACGATCGAAGGTCGCGATGCGCTCGGCGGCGGCCGCGGCGAACGGATGGGCGGGGTCGGTCACCTCGTCGGTCAGCTGCGAGATCGCCGCCTCGTCGAAGCCCTGCCATGCCACGGGCTGGAGCCCCGGCCGGTCGGGATCCTGGACGAGGATGGCCGCCATCGTGGGTCCGAGCGCCTCGGCGGCGGATGACAGCACGGCCTGCAGCGCGGCTTCGAGATCACGGCCCTCCGCGACGCCATGGATCGCGGCGAAGAGCGAAGGGAGTGGATCGGGCGAAGGTCCATTCGACACGGGCCGCATCGTACACCCCGACCCCCTCCCCCGAAGCGCCGATCCATTGACCCGGTACCTCGCGCCGTCGATACTCCGCCGGTGAAACTCATCGTCGCGATCGTGCACAACGAAGACGCCGGGGCCCTCGTCAATGCGCTCCTCGACAAGGAGTTCCGAACGACACGCCTGCACAGCTCGGGCGGCTTCCTCAAGCAATCGAACGCGACGATCCTGCTCGGCGTCGAGGATGCCGATGTCGACGAGGTGATGGGCGTGGTTCGCGCCAATTGCACGTCGCGGACCCAGGTCGTCAACCCGATGCCGCCGATCATGGAGCCCGGCGAGTTCTTCATGCCCTATCCGCTCGAGGTCGAAGTCGGCGGTGCGACCGTCTTCGTCCTGCCGGTCGAGCGCTTCGAGCGGCTTTGATGGCCACGGCGGCGCGGTGACCGTCCCGCGCAGGGCAGTGGCGTCCGGCCCACGCGCCTGACGTGTTCCGCCCCGATCTCGTCGACGTCTGGGTCTTCCGGCGTGTCCAGGAACGCCACCCGGAAATCCTCCTCATGCGACGTTCGGCCGGCCGGATCCTCGCCGGGCTGTGGCAGGGCGTCTCGGGCTCGCTGGAACCCGGGGAACGGATCGCCAGCGGCGCCCTTCGCGAGCTCCACGAGGAGACCGGCTTCGGCGCGGGCGAGATCGAGGCGTTCTATGACCTCGACCAGGTGAACCTCTTCCACGAG
>JAXDKX010000400.1:0-2915 GCA_034666905.1 Chloroflexota bacterium
CCGAAACGGCCACCGAGCTTGTCCATCGTGACCTGCAGCCGGAGCGTGTCGCCGGGGCTGACGACCCGCTTGAAGCGACAATCGTCGATTCCGGCAAAGAGCCCGATCCGATCCCCGAAGCCCGGCTGCTTCGCCACCAGGACCGCCATCGTCTGGGCGAGCGCCTCGACCTGGATCACGCCGGGCATGACCGGCAGGCCGGGGAAGTGGCCCTGGAAGTACCACTCGCCGGCCGTCACCCCCTTGAGGCCAACGATCCGTTTCGCTTCGGCGTCGTACTCGACGATGCGATCGACGAGCAGGAACGGCCAGCGGTGCGGGATCAGGCGCTCGATCTCGCCGGTCGTGTGGATCACGGGTTCGGTCACAGGGACTCCAGGCTATGGGCGCTCAGTCTGGCGCTCGAACACGATGGCACGCGGAACGGTGTGTGCAGGTATGCACCGCGAGCCGAAGCGGATCAGCCGCGTGCCGCGGCGGCGAGGAACGCGGCGCTCCCGACGCGATCGAGGAGATTCGTGGTCATCCGGCCCTCGAGGAACGTCTCGTTGAGGAGCATCGCCTGGTGGATGGCGACATTGGTTTCGACGCCTTCGACGACTAGCTCGTCGAGCGCAACGCGGCTGCGCGCGATCGCCGTCGGCCGATCCGGGCCCCACACGATCAGCTTGCCGAGGAGCGAGTCGTAGAACGGCGGGACCTCGTAGCCGCTGAACAGGTGCGAGTCCATCCGCACGCCCGGTCCGCCCGGGGCGTGGTAGCGCTCCACCCGGCCGGCGCCGGGGCGGAACTCGTGCGCCGGATCCTCGGCGTTGATCCTGAACTCGATGGCATGGCCGCGAAACTCGACGTCCGGCTGGCTGAACCCGAGTGGCTCGCCGGCGGCGATCCGGATCTGGGTGGCCACGAGATCGAACCCGGTCAGCATCTCGGTGACCGGATGCTCTACCTGGATCCGGCAGTTGATCTCGATGAAGTAGAACGCCCCGGCCGGATCGACCAGGAACTCGAGCGTGCCGACGTTCTCGTAGCCCGCGGCGACGGCGGCGCGCGTGGCGAGCTCCGCGAGCTCGGTCCGGGCGGCTTCCGAGAGGGCCGGCGTGGGCGCCTCTTCGAGGATCTTCTGGTGGCGGCGCTGGACCGAGCAGTCGCGTTCCCCGAGATGGACGCCGTGTCCGTAGCGATCGACTGCCACCTGGATCTCGACGTGGCGATTCTCGTCGAGCCATTTCTCGAGGTAGAGCGAGTCGTCGCCAAAGGCCGCCTTGGCCTCCGACCGGCAGACGCGCAGCGCGGACTCGAGCTCGCGCGCGGTGCGGACCATCCGCATCCCCTTGCCGCCGCCACCGGCCGAGGGCTTGATCAGGACGGGGTAGCCGATCCGCTCGGCCTCGCCGAGGGCATGAAGCTCGTCGCGGAGCATGCCTTCGGATCCGGGGATGGTCGGAAGGCCGTGGGCCGCGAACAGGGAGCGCGTCCCGGCCTTGCTGGCGAACCGCTCGAGGACGGCCGCCGACGGCCCGATGAAGGTGAGGTCATGAGCCGCCACGACCTCGGCGAAGCCCTCGTCCTCCGACAGGAAGCCGTAGCCCGGGTGGATCGCGTCGCAGCCCGTGACCAGGGCTGCCGAGATGACCGCAGGGGCCGAGAGGTAGGAGCGTTTCGCGTCGGCAGGCCCGATGCAGATGGCCTCGTCGGCGAGCTGCACTGGCAGCGACTCACGATCGGCCTCGCTATACGCCACGACGGCCTCGACGCCGAGGACGCGGCAGGCACGCAGGATCCGGAGGGCGATCTCTCCGCGGTTGGCGATGAGAATCTTGCGGAACACGATCAGCTGTCCGCCGTATTGGAGGATGGCGGCGCTGCGGCGGCTGCCGCGGATGCGAATTCGATCACGACGAGGCCCTGCCCGAATTCGACGGCGTCACCCGCCTCGACGAGGCTCGCGCCGACGAGCCCATCCGTCGGCGAGACGACCTCCTGCGGTACACCGAGCATGTCGACCGACCCGAGGCGGTCGCCGGCGCGGACCCGGGTGCCGGCCTTGGCGCCCGACCGCGGCTGGAAGATTCCCACGGCCGGCGACGTCGCGACCGTCCGGCGATCGTCGCGAGCATCCGCTTCCCTTGGCTCGCGGCCCTCGCGGCCGTCGCGCGCGTCGCGTCCGGGCCCGACGGCCGTCAGGCCGACTGGGTGCGCGGCGCCTCCACCGCGCGGCCGATCAGCACGGTCGACCCGGTCGCCGGCTCGATGTTCGCGCGGTACGGTCCCGTCCGCTGGCCGGCGCAGGCGGACCCGCAGGCCATCCTGACGCACCTCGAGCTCCGCCAGCCCGGTGGCACCAAGCTTGGCAATGAGCGCCGGAAGCAAGTCCGTGATCGACCCGGCAATCGCCGACCGTTCGGCGCTGCGCTCGGCGGCCGACCGCTCCGCATCGCGCGACTCGCGGGTCTCCGACTGGATCCGTTCGGGCATCGGCTAGACCTCCTCCCGAGCCGGCGGCTCGTCACGCGACCACGTCGGGACCGCGCCGCTGACGGCCCGGCGACCCGGACCGAGCAGGTCGCGCAACCGGTCCCCCAGCCCGCGCCCAGCCACAGGCAGCCCGGGTTCCGGGATTTCGGCCTCAGTGTAGGACCCGAGCGCCCGGTAGCGCCGATAGCGTGAATCGACGAGCTCTTCCACGGGCAGCGCTGCCAGCGCCGCGAGGCGATCGACGATGATCGCCTTGAGCCGCCGGGCGGTCTCGGCCGGCTCGGCGTGGGCACCTGCGCCCGGTTCCGGAACGACGATGTCGATGACCCCGAGCGCCTGCTGATCGGCCGCCGTCATCTTCATCGCCAGCGCCGCCGCCGGCGCCTCGTCGGCCGTTCGCCACAGGATGGCTGCGCAGCCTTCCGGCGAGATCACGG
>JAXDKX010000401.1:0-2858 GCA_034666905.1 Chloroflexota bacterium
TCGGTCCGCTCTTCACCCTCGTCTCGATCGCGATCCCGGTTGGCACCGCCTGTCTCGCGGTCGGCATGACGGTGACCATCGGTCCGCGGGTCGTCTTGCTCCTCCGCCAACGCTCGTACGACCGCGCGACCACCGGCGAGCGGCTGCTCTGGACGCTGCGACTCGCCCCGCGAGCGGCCGCCGATCGGGACGGCGCGGTTGTCGTCGAGATCGACCATGGCTCGGCCGTTTCCCTCTACGGCCACCTCCAGTCCGCCCTGCTTGTGACCGAGGGCGAGTCGGTCAGCGCCGGCGAGCCACTCGGCGCGGTCGGCCTGACCGGCAACACGACTGGCCCGCACCTCCACTTCGAGATCCTCGTCTCGGGCGAGCCGATCGATCCGCTGCTGGTCCTTCCATCGACAGGCTCGCAAGGAGGCTCGCCGTGACTGACGTCATGCTCGGTCCGCTCTTCACCCTCGTTTCGATCGCGATCCCGGTTGGCATCGCCTGTCTCGTGGTCGGCATGACGGTGACCGCCGGCCCGCGCGTCGTCGTGTTCCTCCGGCAACGCTCGTACGACCGCGCGACCACCGGCGAGCGGCTGCTCTGGACGCTGCGACTCGACCCGGGAGCGGCCGCCGATCGGGACGGCGCGGTGCGCTTGATCGCGGCACTCCATCCGGGTGGCCGACGCGGCGTGTCGGCTTGGGCCAGTGGCTGGCCACAGCTCGGCCTCGCGATCCGATGGGTCGACGGCCGCGCTCGATGGGAGATCGAGGGGCCTCGACAGCTCGGGCGCTCGGTCGAGATGGCCGTCGCCGCCGCCTTCCCTGGAGCCGAGCTCGAGCGAGCGGACCCGCCCGGCGGGGACGTGCCCTCGGTCAGGCTCGGCATCCACGGTGAGCCACCGGAGGCTGGCGGGCCGGGGATGCCATCGAACCTTGGTGCCATCCTCGTCGAGCTTCTCGCTCGGCTACCGGATGGCGCCTCGGCGACCTGGCATCTCCGGGTCACGCCACTGGCGCCAACCAAGGACCAACGATCGGACGGCGTTCCAGGCACGCGCGAGATGCTCCTCGACTCGTTCCTCAACCGGCCGTCGCGACCCGTGCCGGCGTCGGCACGCTCTGTCCCGGTGCGCACGCCGGGGCCGTTGTTCTCGGTGACGGCCGACCTCGAGGCCGGCTCGACGGACCCGGCCGCGGCCAGGGCGTGGCTGTTCGATGCGATCGGCGCGGTCGGCTCGCTTCGGGCGGCCGGCTGGACGATCGACGCACGAGTCGGCGGGCGGTCGAACCCGATGCGGGTCTCGGCCCATGATCTCGCCGACCTGTGGGGTCTCGTGGGAGCCGCGGAGGAGTCGCGGCCGGTCGACGCGATCCGCAGCCGCCGCCTCCCGGCGCCGATCGTCGTGCCGCAGCCCGGCCTGCGAGCGATCGGTCTCGACGCGGGCCGCCCGGTCCTCGTCCCCGATAGCCTGTTTGCCCGCCACTTCGTCCTGCTCGGGCGGACCGGGTCGGGCAAGAGCACCGAGCTCGTCGCCCTCGCCGCCGATGACCTGCGAACCGGACGGGGCTTCACGTTCATCGACCCGCACGGCGACGCGGTCGCGCGCCTTCTTGACGCGGTGCCAAAGGACCAGGCCCATCGGGTCCACCTCCTCGAGCTCGCCGAGAAGGATCATCCGCGCGGATTCAACCCGATCGAGCTCGACGGCGCCGATCCGGAGCTCGTGGCCGCCCAGTTCGTCGACACGATGAGCGACCTGTACTTCGCGGGGCTCGCGTCCCCGCCGCACCGCCAGCTGCAGTACCTCCGCTCGGCCCTGATGACCCTCCTGCTGCGAGCCACCCCCGGCGGGGTTCCGTGGACCCTCGAGTCGCTCAACCGACTGCTCATCGACCCAGTTTTCCGCGAGGAGATCATCAACGGTCTTGAAGACCCCATCCTGCTGGCCTTCTGGCAGCACCAGTGGCCCCGGCGGGGCGGATCCGATCCGTCTGCCGACGCGCTCACGAGCAAGCTCGCGGCGTTCCTCAGCTATCCCTCGATCCGGGCGATCGTCAGTGCGCCGACTTCGACGATCAGGCCCCGCCGGATCATGGACGCCGGCGAGGTCCTCCTGGTCGATCTATCACGGGCAGGCGGCGACAACGCCTGGCTGTTCGGTGGGCTCGTGATCTCCCGCTACTACGTGGCCGCGCTGGGACGCCAGGCGATGCCGCCGGCGGCCCGGGTGCCCCACACGCTCTACGTCGACGAAGTCCAGAACTTCGACACGAGTGCGATCCGCGGGACATTAGCCCAGGGCCGCAAGTTCGCCCTCCAGGCCGGCCTCGCGACCCAGTATTTCGACAGCCTCGGCCGCGAACTCCAGCGCGGCATCCGAGCGAACGTGGCGACGACGATGCTTCTCCAGCCCTCGGCCGACGACGCCCGTCTCCTGCGCGACGAGATGGCGCCATTGACCGAGCGCGATCTCCTCAACCTGCCGCGCTACCGGATGGCCGTCCGGACCGAGCTCGGCGGCCAGGCCCGGGTCCTCACCGCCGACGTCCTGCCGGAGGAGCCGAGCCTCGGCTCGGCCGGCCTCGTCCGGCGCCTCAGCAACGCGCGCGATGCCCAGGCGACAGTTGAGTGAATCGAGTCACGACAGTGTCGCGACCGACGCCGCGGTCACGACCGCGACCGCAACCGCCATACACGACAGTTGGGCGACGATGAGCGCGACAGAGAATCGTGCTCAGTCCGGCCCGAGCCCGACACCCGACTCGCTACGCTCTATACGCGCGGGCGCCGTCTGGACCGGGCTCCCGGCTCGAGAGCAGCACCTCCTGCTGTGGCTCCTCGGTGCCGATATCGTCACCGCCGAGCTG
>JAXDKX010000402.1:0-5549 GCA_034666905.1 Chloroflexota bacterium
ATCCGGGGTCTCGGCTCGCTGTTGCGCCCGCTCGACTCTCTGGAGCAGCGACATCAGGTACACCTCACTGGGGACTGCGACATGACTCGTATGTGGGCGATGATCCCGGCCAGCGAAAACCGGTCACCCGCCTCGCCTGCTGAGTTAACGGTGAGAGTACCTCTGCCCCGCCGGCCGGGACCATTGGCTGAGCCGATGCGGTGCCCCAGGGCAACGAATTGTATGCCAGTACACCCTCCCTGGGTCACTGTTGATAGCGTTCGACGACGTCGGGCGGACGCAGTGTCGCGTCGTCGGGATCGAGACCAGCCGATTGCCGCGCCTGGCGCTGGTGGAGCAGGTCATAGGACTGGTCGAGCTCGACCTTGATGGCCTCGAGGCGGGCGACCTGCGCCGCGTCCAGTCCGTCACCGCTGCCGGCCTGCTCGTAGAGCTTCTCTTCCTCGGCGGCGAGATCGTTGATGTGCTCGAAGAGCGTCGGTTCCTTCATCTGTCCTCCTTGGCTGGTCAGGCGGTGCTGGAAGCGGCCCACTCGTTGACCCCGCTCTCCGTCGCGTGACGGTCGATCGCGGTGAGCTCGTCGGCTGCGAATGGAGGCGCGGCGAGCGCCTGGAGCGTGTCCTCGAGTTGGGCGACCGAGCTCGCGCCCACCAGGGCCGAGGTGACCCGCGGGTCCCGCAGGAGCCACGCGATCGCGAGCTGGGCAAGTGACTGGCCGCGCCCGGCGGCGATCTCGTTGAGCGCCCGAACCTTGGCGAGGTTCGCCTCGCTCAACATGTCCTTCCTGAATGAGCCCTCGAGCGTCGCGCGGGAGCCGTCAGGCACGCCTGACAGGTACCTGTCGGTCAGGAGGCCCTGCGCCAGCGGCGAGAACGCGATGCAGCCCACGCCCTCGCGTCCGAGGAGGTCGAGGAGCCCGTCCTCAACCCAGCGGTTGAGCATCGAATACGACGGTTGATGGATGAGCAGGGGCGTCCCGAGGCCACGCAGGATCTCGATCGCCTGGGCCGTTCGAGCGGCCGAGTAGGACGACACGCCGACGTAGAGCGCCTTTCCCTGCCGGACGGCCGAATCGAGCGCTCCCATCGTCTCCTCGAGCGGCGTGTCGGGGTCGAACCGGTGCGAGTAGAAGATGTCGACATAGTCCACGCCCATCCGCGCAAGGCTCTGGTCGAGGCTGGCTAGCAGGTACTTCCGCGACCCCCAGATCCCGTACGGGCCCGACCACATGTCGTAGCCGGCCTTGGTCGAGATCACGAGCTCATCGCGGTACGAGCGCAGGTCAGAGCCGAGGATCCGCCCGAAGTTCTCCTCGGCCGATCCGTATGGCGGCCCGTAATTGTTGGCAAGGTCGAAATGGGTCACCCCGAGATCGAACGCGCGGCGAACGATCGCGCGCTGTGTCGCCATTGGCCGAGTCTCGCCGAAGTTCTGCCACAAACCCAGGGAGATGGCGGGAAGGTGCATGCCGCTTCGCCCGACCCGCCGGTACGGCATCGCGGCATAGCGATTGGGCGAGGCGACGAACGGTGGGCGTTCGCTCGAAGGCAGCGCGGAATCATCCATCCGTTGAGCTCCTGGGTCCGTGTGGGGGCGCCCCGTAGCCTACACCGGCGCTGAATCCGACCTGCCGAGCAGGCCGCGGTACGTGTCCGGGCGGCGAGTCCGAAGGTACGCGCCCGAGCCGCCGGATGCCACGACAGCGGCGTCATCCAGCGTCGTGATCGCCAGCCGCGGCCGAAGATACCCGGCCGACACCAGGCTGCCGTCCGGGCCGGCAATGCCGCTGCCGCCGAAGAAGGTCACCGCGCGACGCCGGTCAACCGTGTTGGCAAGCGCCACGTAGGTGTTGTTTTCGATCGCCCGGGACGCGAGGTTGGCGGCCTGTTGCGCGCGGTACGGCTCCATGTCGGCCGACGGTACGGCCAGCAGCTGGGCGCCGCCGAGCATCAGGACGCGGGCGACCTCGGGGTACTCGATATCGGCGCAGATGCAGACACCGAGGCGGAGCGCCGGCCGGGTGCTCCCCGCCCTCAGCAAGATTGTGAAGACCGGATAGTCATCGCCAGGCGTGAACGCCTGGTGCTCGCGCTCGAACAGGTGGGTCTTGCGGTAGACACCGGCGAGACGCCCGCCGGCATCCACGATCAGGGCTGCATTGAACGGCTTTGATGGATTTGCCGGGTTTCGCTCGAGGAACCCGCACACGATCGCGACGCCCGCGTCGGCCGCCACGGCGCCAAGCGCAGCCGCGGCGGGGCCGTCCGCGGGCTCTGCCAGCTCGAGCGCCTCGGGCCGGATCGAATAGCCCTGCACGAAGCATTCCGGGAAAACGAGCAGGTCGCAGCCACGGGACGCCGCGCGACGGACGTAGCGGCCGGCGAGCGCCAGATTGGCCGCGACGTTACCAACCGTCGCACCCACCTGCGCGACGCCCACCCGAAGGCCGGTCAGCGAGCCGGGCACCTCGGCCTCAATCGTGGCCGACCTCTTCGGGTTCCTCGAACCAGGGCATCCGATCACCCACACGGGCACGGAATTTCCATTTCGTGGATTTCGAGCCCGCGTCGATGGCGGCGCGCAATGCCGCGATCTGGGCCGCGGGATCAAACCGGAGCGGACGGCCCACGTCGAGCTCGCCCGGGGCGACATCGCCGCCCAGGAACGCGTCGAGCTTCTCGAGGTTGCCGGTCGTGGTCCGCCACCAGCCCCAGTCCCCTGACGTGAGATCCACGATCCGATCCACGTTGATCACCGCCTGCGCACCGTCAGATTCGCCGGTGCCGTCCCCGTTGCCGAGCGGATGCTCGGACAGGAGGATCAGGGCGTCGAGCACGTCCTTGCGATTGATCTTGACCACCTGGAGCTTGGACAGCAGCAGCTCGGCCAGCGGCAGGGTCGGATGGGAGGCCCCGAGCCGGCTGGCGAACTCGAAGTGATGGCACATCTCGAGACGGTCGACGAGGACGTCGACCGGGCGCCGGCGCGGCACGTCGACGAAGTAGAGCTGCTTGTGGCCATAGAGGGCGTTGTATTGCCGGTCTGGCGTGTAGCCCTCACCGACGAGCAGCTCGACCAGGGCCTTGCGGTCGCGGTTCCGTGTCGCCAGGTCAAGGTCCCGACCGTCCCGATCGATGCGGGCGGTCCAGGTGGGCGCCTGGGCATGGAAGGCGAGGCCTCCCATCAGTCGCACCTGCAGGCCGCGGGCGTCAGCGAGGCCGATCAACCTCAGCGCCTCGGCCAGGGGGTCAGCGAGACTCTTCGCGGAAGGGGATGCGTCTGGCGACGTCATCGTGGCAAACCGGCTCCACGTTGGTACCCGAGGTAAAGGCGAGCCGGCAGATATGCCCTTCCGGCGCACGGGACGGTCAGTATACTGGCGCGGCCTTCGACATCCGGAGGCACGCCTGCGCTGGAGGGGGACGGCAGGGCGGAGCCCGGCGACCGCAGCAGCGGTACCCCCGAGGCGCGGTCGCGAGCCACGATTGGAGGCTTGCGTCGATGGCCGCGCCGACCACAGGTCGGGCGCTCTTCACGAGACAGTCGTCCGGACTCGTCCGCGAGGTCAGCGTCCTCAACGCGCTCTTCTTCAACACCGCCGCGTTCATCGGCGTCGGTGTCGGCTGGTACCCGGTCTTCTACTCGCTCGCCTTCGTGGCGATCGGGACGACCGGTGGCTTCACGACGTACGGGATTGCCGCGATCCTGATCGGGCTCGCCTGCATCATCCTGTCGCTCATCTTCGCCAGCCTGACGAGCGTCATGCCGCGCTCCGGCGGCGATTACGTGTTCACCAGCCGGATCGTGCCCAAGGTCGGGCCGTTCATCGGCTGGATGGAGAGCTGGACTCTCGCGTTCGCATCGGTCGCGATCATCGCCTTCGAGATCCCGGTCTTCGTGCGCAACCTGCAGATCACCGGGCGCATCGTCGGGATCGGGACGGGCAGCGACTTTTTCAACGGGGCGAACAGCTGGTTCACCGACTCGTCAGGCGCCGTCACCGAGGTGCCTGGATTCCTCGCGGCGGTCGTCGTGCTCATCCTCATCGGCATCGTCACCTTCCAGCCGACCCGGCGATTCCACCGGATCGTCACCTTGCTGGCCGGGATCGGCCTCGTCGGGATGGTGCTGATGTTCGTGGTCGGCATGCTGACGATCACGCCCGAGAGCTTCGCCGCGAACCTTCCGAAGTACGCCAACGGCACGACCGTGGATGCCCTCGTCAAGGCCGGCCAGGACAACGCGGTCATCGGCGACGTCAACCTCGATCCGGCCCTCTTCTCGTTCGTCGCCGGAATCGTCCTGCTCAACTACATCGGATTCCAGTACTCGGCCTACATCAGCGGCGAGATCCGCGGCAACGTGCGCCGCGGAATCCTGATCGCCGTCCTCGGGGCGCTGGCCGTGGCCGTCTTCATGAACTCGGTCTACACGGACTTCCTGTCGGATCGGCTCGGCGTCAACGGCCAGATCGGCTGGGGCGTGCTGTACTGGCTCGGCTCGCCGGACCTCCCGATGGGTCAGCCGAACTCGCTGCCGCTAACCGCGGCGATCGCCCAGCCCGGGCTATGGCCGATCTGGACGTTCGTGAGCATCGCCGTCACCCTCTTCCCGTTCCTGCTCTGCCCGGTCTACGTGGCGTTCCTCTCGCGCGTCCAGCTCGCCTGGAGCCTCGACCGCCAGGTGCCCGAGTGGTTCGGCACGGTCTCGGAGCGACTGCGCGCGCCGGCCAATGCGATCCTGACCGCGCTGATCGCGGCCGGCGTCTTCGCCCTCCTCCAGAACTTCGCGATCCTGAAGGCGATCGGGCTCGGGTTCCTGGCGCCGGCGGACGGCAAGCTGAACCTGGTGGCAACGCTCTGGTTCAGCATCCTGGCCGCGGGACTGACCTGGATCATGCCCGGCGTCAACGCACTGCTCGTTCGGTGGACGCGGCCGGACCTGGCCAGGGACGCGCCGTTCGCAACGTGGCTGCCGCTGCTGGGCGCGGTGTGGGTGGTGATCATGGCCGTGCTGTACTGGTTCGCCGGGCTCAGCCCGATCATCAACTTCGTCGGCAAGCTCGAGGCCGAAAGCCAGCTCGATTACCTGAACCGGACGGGCGTCAGCTTTACCTTGCTGATCTTCGCGGTCGGGGCCATCGTCTGGGTCATCGGCTGGGTCCGGAATCGCGCCAGGGGCATCGACACCGGGCTGATGTACCGCGAGCTGCCGCCCGATTGATCCGTTCGCACAGCACCTGAGGAGGCCGTGGCGAAGCCGTTCCGGCTCTACATCTGCTCCGACATCCACGCTTCGGAACGTGCCTGGCGGAAGCTGCTCAACGCCACGAGGGCGAACACCTACAAGGTCGACGCCGTCCTGATTGCCGGAGACCTCACCGGCAAGGCGCTCGTCCCGGTCGTCGAACAGCCGGCCGGGACGTTCACGGCAAGCGTACTGGGCAGCCGGCGGGTCGCGCGGACGGAGGCCGAGCTGGCCGACCTGGAACGCTCGATCGCCGACATCGGCTTCTACGCCGTGCGCGTCTCCCCAGCCGAGGCGGCGGC
>JAXDKX010000403.1:0-2572 GCA_034666905.1 Chloroflexota bacterium
CGGGGACTGGAGGCGAATCTCGTCCCGGCGGGCGGCATCCCGCTGACCCGGCTGGCCGCGCGCTCGCTGCGAACGACCGAGGTCGACATGCATGCCGTGCTCGACCCCCTCCGGCTCGGCCTCTCCGTTCCCCAGGCGGCGACCGTGCTCGCGCGGGAACGGCCGGCGGCGATCTTCACGACCGGCGGCTACGTCGCCGTGCCGGTCCTGCTGGCCGCAGCGCCGCTTGGCATCCCCGTCGTCCTCTGGGAGGGCAACGTCATCCCGGGCCGCTCGGTTCGGTCAACCGCGCGCCTGGCTCGCGTGATCGCGGTCTCGTTCGAGGCGACCTGCCGGTCGTTGGGCGCGGCCGTCGGGTCGGGCCGGCCCTGCTATGTCACCGGGACGCCGATCCGCGACGTCCGGGATATCGACCGGGAGGCGGCCAGGCGGCGCCTCGACATCGCACCGGGCGAACGCGTGCTGCTGATCTTCGGCGGGTCGCAGACCGTGCGGCGATTCAACGCCGCGGTGGCCGAAGCGCTGCCACGCCTGGTCGAGCGCGTCACGGTCATCCACGTCGCCGGGGAGGAGGGCTACGCCGCCGCCCTGGCCGCCCGGGAAGCCCTGCCCGAGGGCGCCCGCCAACGGTACCGGCCCTATCCGTTCCTGCGCGACGAGATGGTCACGGCCCTGGCCGCCGCCGACCTGGTCGTTGGACGTGCCGGTTCGTCCACGCTCGCCGAGGCGTCGGCACTCGGCCTGCCGATGGTGGTCGTCCCGTATCCGCACGCTGCCGGGCACCAGCGCGCCAACGCGGCCAGCCTCGTCGAGGCGGGCGCCGCCCGATTGATCGAGGACGACGCGTTCGACTCGGCCGCCCTGCTCGAGGCCTCGACCCTCCTCGACGACGCCGCTGCGCACGTGGCGATGTCGGCGGCTGCCCGCGCGCTCGGCCGGCCAGGAGCGGCACTCGCGGTGGCCCAGCTCGTCATGGCCGTCGCGGAGCGGCAGCCGCTGCCGGACGCGGCGACGATCGAGCGCCTGGCGAGGGGCGGAGCCGCGTGATCACGGCCTTCGATGCGATCTCGATCGGGACGGACATCCAGCGCCGCATAGGCGTCAAGACCTCGCGCGATGAGCCGCTCGGCCGCTTCTCGACGATGCGCGTCGGTGGCCCGGCCGATCTCTTCGCCACGGCGCACAACGCGTTCGAGCTGCGCGCCCTGGTCCGATTCGCCAGGGCCCGGGGGCTTCCGCACCTGGTCCTCGGGCGAGGGAGCGACGTGGTTATCTCCGATGCCGGCGTCCGCGGCCTGGTCATCCAGGTCCGGGCCGAAGGCTCGCGCGTCGAGGGAACCCGCTATACCGCCGAATCCGGCGTCCAGATGGCGCGGGCAGCGACCGAGACCCAGCACGGCGGCCTCACCGGGCTCGAATTCGGACTGGCGATTCCAGGCACGGTGGGCGGTGCGGTCTGGGCCAATGCCGGTGCCCACGATGCCGAGGTGGGAGGCGTTCTCGAGTCCGCCCGGCTGCTGACGGCCGACGGCAGCGAGGCCGTCGTGCCCGCGGCGGAGCTCGCCTTCGGCTACCGCGACAGCCGCCTCAAGCACGGCGCACCCGACGCGCCCCGCGAGCTGGTGGTCGAGGCGACGTTTGCGCTCGCGACCGCCGATCCCGACACGATCAAGGCTCGCCTCGACGAGATCCGGCGCTGGCGCCAGGCCCACCAGCCGATCGGGCTGCCATCGGCCGGCAGCGTCTTCCGGAACCCGCCCGGCGATTCGGCCGGCCGGCTGATCGAGACGGCCGGCCTGAAGGGCCTGCGGATCGGGGGCGCGGTCGTCTCTGAGAAGCACGCGAACTTCATCGTCAACGACCAGAAGGGAAGCGCGAGCGACGTCCGCCGGCTGGCCGAACGCGTCCAGGCCGACGTGGAGGCGCGCCACGGAGTGCGGCTCGCGCTGGAGATCGAATTCGTAGGAGATTGGGGGGCCGGCCCGCCATGACGGCGCATCGCCGCGTTGCCGCCTGCGCTCGCTCGCTCACGCATCTTGAGGTGCGCTCGCTCTCGTGCTCGGCGTCGCCTTGCGCTGCGCTCGCCCTGGCGGGCCGGCGGTTCCCGCCACATGACTGAGCCCGCGCCCGTCGTCGTGCTGCTCGGCGGGCCGTCTGCGGAGCACGACGTCTCGGTGGTCTCGGGGACGGCGATCGCCGACGCGCTGGCCGCGCGGGGCCATGCGGTCGAGCAGGTCCTCATCGATCTGGCCGGCGGCTGGTGGTGGCTGCCATCCGACCATCGCCGCGAGGGCCGCCCGGCGGCCGCCTATGACGACCCGGTGACGCTCGGTGCCACCGGCCCGCTGCCCGTCGGCGCCGCGCTCGATCGGCTGGCCTCCCGGCAGCCGCGCCCGGTCGTGGCCATCGCCCTGCACGGGCCGTTCGGGGAGGACGGGACGGTCCAGGCGCTGCTCGAGGCGGCCGACCTCCCGTATACCGGGTCGGGTGTCGCAGCGTCCGCGATCGGCATGGACAAGACCCTGTTCAAGCGGCTCTGTCGAGGGATCGGACTGCCGGTCGCCGACTGGCG
>JAXDKX010000404.1:0-5789 GCA_034666905.1 Chloroflexota bacterium
GACCACCATGGCCGACTTCTTCGTGATCTGCTCCGGCGGCTCGGAGCGTCAGCTCGACGGGATCGCGACGGGGATCATCGGCAGCCTCCGCGACGAGCGGATCAAGCCGATCGGGCGAGAGGGGACCGCGGCATCGCACTGGGTCCTGATCGACTTCGGATCGATCATCGTCCATATCTTCACCCCGCCCGAGCGCGATTACTACGGGCTCGAGAAGCACTGGGCCGAGGCTCGCACGATCCTGCGCGTCCAATAGGCTCGCGCTCCGACCGTTAGGGCCGGTCCGCGCAGGATCTGGTACGGGGTGGCGGAGTACCGTCGGGTCATGCCGGTCGTGGTGTGGTGCCTCGTACTGTCGCGACATGACCGCCGTCCGAGATCGTTGCCCTACCTGCAGTCGCCGGCTCATCACGACCCGGTTCGACACGACCTTTCGCTTGCCCGACCGGACCGAGCGGCTCTGCTTCGGCATCCCCGGCGGCCTGTGCGAGGACTGCTCGCAGCTGTACATCGATCCGGACCTGATCGAGCTGCTCGACCTGGGTGAGGGCCGCTGCGTCTTCGCCATCGAGAGCGATCTCGTCGTCCAGGAGCAGGCCTGGTCGGCAGCGGACTGACGATCAGGCGCCGCGCCGCCGATCACCCGCGACGTGGTCCAACACCCAGAGGCTGAATGACAGGCGCCGTTGCGCCTCGTCCTGCCCGGCTCCGGGCGCGCCCTTGACCATCGCGTCGAGCTCGACCAGCCCGTCGAGCGCGGCCGTCAGCTCCGACGTGGTCCACGCCCTCGCCTGCGCGGCCAGCGTCCGCGCGCGAAAATCGCTCGCAATCCCCATCGCCTTGGCCGCCGCGGGCAGGCGCTCGCCCGCCGCCAGCCGGTCGCCCAGCTCGAGCAGCTCCCGCACTCGTCGATGGAGCACGGCCAGGAGGACAGGTTCCGGGGTGTCCTCGAGCAGCCGATCGAGCAGATCGAGGGCCGTCTGCGCCCGTCGCTCGCCGATCGCGTCGGTGAACGCCCAGACCGACGTCGGAACGGCTTCCGCCACGAGGTCACCGACATCGTCGGGGCCGATCGGCCCGGTACCGCGATAGAGCGCCAGCTTGTCCAGCTCCATCGACGCGATCCGGGTCTGGTGCCGGCGCTCGACGTCATTGAGATCGACGAATCCGCCGATCCGTTCGGCGAGGGCCCTGGCGGCCCCCGGAGCGAGCTGGATGCCGCGCTGCTGTGCCTCCGCTTCGATCCAGCCGGCGAGGGCGCCGCGCCGCGGCGAATCGAATTTGCGGACGGCGCCGCCGGCCGCCGCAACTGCGTCCGCGAGCCGCTTCTGGGATGGCGCCTTGGCACCGGACTGGCTGGCATCGATGATCACCAGGCCATTGCCCGGCGCCAGCGACGCGATCGCCGTGAGGAAGGCCGACCGGTGCTCGGTGTTCTGCACGAGCGGACCCGGATTGACGACCACCGCGAGCGCGCCGCCGCCGAACATGACCGGCGTTGCCACCCGCTCGTGGAGTTGCGCGATCTGCTCCGGCGCGCGATTGCGGTCGCCGCGGATGTCCCAGCGCTCCATCGGCACGCCGGTCTCCGCCGCCATCGAATCCTGGAGCTGATCCAGGGCACGCGCGGCCCCCAGCTCGTCATCGCCCCAGAAGTAGGCGAGCGGCACGGCGCTCATTGCGACGACGGGCCGGTGCGCGCGAGCGCCTGGCGGGCCGAACGCAGGGCATTGCCGGTCCAGGCGAGCCGTCGGACATCCGAGGGAGCGAGGCCGGCGGCTCGGCACACGTCGGCCTCGAGCCGCTCAGCGCGCGCGCGCACGGCGGCGAGCGTGGCGGCGTCCCAGGCGAGCCGGCGCCCGTCCGCGCGATCCACGCGGTAGCGCCGCTGCCACGACACGAACCGTGCGTCCATCGACTCCAGCCGCTGACCCGCGCGCTTGTCGGCGTAGGCCACGATCCGCTCCTCGCGTGACGCGAACGCCGCCCAGCGCCGGTACCGTTCGCCATCCACGAGCCGGGTGACCGGATGCGCGGCAACCGCACGCGCCAGCTCGGCATGTCCGTTCCGACTCAGCCAGGCGGCAGAGCCCTCACCATGGGGGAGGCCGCGCGCCGGATCGTCGGCCGAGAGCAGCTTGTCCACATCGTGGAGCAATGCAGCCGCTTCGACGAGCTGTCGGTCCACGGCCGTTCCCCGTGCCTCGACCCGCGCGGCGAGCCACCCGGCTACCTCCGCCACGGCGCGCGCGTGACGCTCGAACCAGGCGGGCGGATGCAGGGAGAGCAGGAGGGAGGCGGCCTCCACCCGCCCAGGCACCGTCATCGCCTCGATGGTACCCGACGGCCGAGGGACGACCGGCAGGGAGCGAATTGCCCGGCAGTTGGCCCGCCGCTGCAGGGACGGAGGCTGTCGCGGCTTCCCGCTCGGGAACAATCGCGGTCACCGGGACGGCGCAACGAAATGCTGAGCGGACGGCCAGGCGAACCGCGGCCGGGGACGCGACCGCGGCCGGGCGAGCCCCTTCGGCTCGGACGGTCAGGGCATCCCCATCGAATGCCACGACCACGGTCCCGTCCCGGTCCGTTCGCAGCACCCGAGCTCCGGCCGCTGCCAACCTGTCCATCGTCGCCTTTGCCGGATGCCCGTACGGGTTGCCAGCCCCGGCCGATGCCACCGCGACCGCAGGTCGAACCGCGTCCACGAACGGCTGCGTCGTGGCCGTCCGGCTCCCATGGTGGGCGACCTTGAGCAGGTCGACGTGGGGCAGTCCGTCGGCCAGCAGCTCGGGATCGATTGCCTGCTCGACGTCCCCCATCAGCAGGAATCGCCGGTTCCCGACCTGTCCGAGGAGGACCACCGATACGTTGTTGATGCCGGTTCCACCGTCAGGAGGGTCGACCGGCACCTGTCCCCGGATCGGCCAGAGCACCCGGAGCGCGATCTCGTCAACGTCCAGGCGGTCGCCCGCCGCGAGGCCTCCACGCGGGGGTGCCTCCGACCGTGAGAGCCGTGCGATCCACGCCGCATAACCCGGGCCCGGTCCCCGCATCCCGGGTTCGAAGACTCGACCGACCCGATAGCGATCGAGCAGGATCGCCAGCCCCGCCACGTGATCCTCGTGCGGGTGCGACAGGATCAGGGTGTCGATGCGGCGGTCCCACGGCGGGATGTGCCGATCGAGCGCGACGAGCAGCCGATCGGGATCCGGACCGCCGTCGATCAGCAGGCGTCCGCCACGCGAACCCTCGACCAGGATCCCGTCGCCCTGGCCGACGTCCAGGACGGTAACCCGAGCGAAGGAACCTGGGCGCGCGGCAATGACGCCGCCCGTGACCGCGACGGCCATCACCAGGGCCATCGTGGCGGCACGCTGTGCGGCGTGACCGGCCGTTGAAGCCCGACGATGCGACGTGGTCGCGACAGCGGGGCTGGGCGGACGGCCGACGACGCCGCGGGATCGGCCGATGCGCCGCCGCAGCGTCAACACGACCAGCCCGCCGGACGAGGCGAGCGCGGCGAGCGAATCGATGGGTGGCACGAGCGTAACGCTGGCAAATGGGACGGACGACGCACCGAGCACGATCGCGTCGAGCATTCGAAGCACCACCCAGCCGGGCGCCGCCAGGATCGCCCCGACGATGCCGGGACCGCCGGCCGCCACGATGGCGCCGCCGCCGAGGGCGACGAGCCCGACGGCCATGGCCGGCGCGACGAGTGGAACCACGGCGAGATTGACCAGTGGCGCGAGGACGGCCAGTCGCCCGAAGGAGACGAGCACGATCGGCATCGTTGCGGCCTGTGCGGCCAACGAAACCCCGAGGCTCTCCGCCAGCCAACGGGGCAGCCGCCCTCGCGCGACGGACTCGAGCCACGTCGTCAGCGGCGTTGCCCACGCAATCAATCCAGCCGTCGCCAGCGACGACAGCTGGAAGCCGGCGTCCCCGATCAGCCGGGGATCGGCAACCAGGAGGAGGACCGCTGCCCAACCCAGCGCGGCCGCGGCCCGTCCGGCGCGACCCGTTTCCCGCGCAAGCAGGACGACGCCCGCCATCAGCGCCGCCCGAACGACCGAAGCGGACGCGCCCGCGAAGGCCACGTATCCCAGGATGGCCAGGATCGTGACGACGGACCGACGTCGCCGGCCGAGACGCCCGGCAACTGCGGCGATGGCCGCGGCCACGATCGCGATGTTCCAGCCCGAGATGGCGACGACATGGCTGACGCCCGCCGTCGTGAACGCGGCGGCCAGGTCGCGATCGACGCGGTCACGCAATCCGATGAGGATTCCCGCAGCGAGCCCGGCCTCGGGTTCCGGGAGCACCCGTGCGAGGGCATCGCCGGCCGCGCGCCGCACATCCTCCAGTCGCCGGCCCGGGTTGACTGGCGCGACGCCGATCTCGAGCGTCCGCGAGGTCAGCGTCCCGATCGCTCCGATCCGCGCGAGGTACTCGCCGAACGAGGACTCCGGCCGCGGTCGGATCTGTCCATCGACCCGGACGGGATCGCCCGAGACCACTTCCGGGTAGCGAGGCAGCGTTGCCGCGACCACGAACGAGGGCGCGATCCCCCCGGGCGTTGAAAGCGTTGCCGACTGATGTCCGTCGTGAGGCGATCCCGTGGCGATCACGACCAGTGACCACGGACCGACGCCCGAAGGCGGCACGAGGAGGGTTGCCGGCCCGGTCGGGACCAGGGCCAGGCGGAGAACGATCAGGCCCGCCCCGAGGACCAGCGGCCATGCCGACCGAAGCTTCCGTGGGGCGTTCGTCTCTCCGATCAACAGGAGCGCGGCGAGGGCAACGGCGAGCGCCGCCGCCAGGTGACTGGTGCCGATTCGTTCCGCGGCGAATGCCGCGCAGATCGATCCGATCGCGAGGCGCGAGCTTCTGCCCACCTCACGGAACCGCCACGAGATCCTTGAGGTTCGCGAACGTCTTTTCGCCGACCAGCTTTCGGGTGCGGAGGTCCTGGACGGCGATGAACGGCTGCTGTTCTCGCGACGCGATGATCTTGGCAGCCGTCACGGGCCCGATCCCCGGCAGGCCGTCGAGTTCCGCAGCCGTGGCCCGGTTCAGGTCCAGCGGCGCACCGGGTTTCCCGCTCGAGGGCGTGCCCGCGGACGGACGGCTCGCCGGCGCAGCCGCGTCGTCCCGCGACGGCACCCTGACCTGGTCCCCGTCGTGCAACGGCGCGGCAAGGTTGAGATCGCGCCCGGCTCGGTCGGCGTCGACGCGGGGGCTGTAGCCTCCGCCGGCCGTGACCAGGTCCCCGATCCGCGATCCTGGCGGCAGCCGGAAGACACCCGGATTCTCGATGGCTCCGACGATCTCGACGACCAGGACCGGGTGGCTGGCCGTTGCGACGCCGGAGTCCGCCGACGAGCTCGGGGTTCCGCCATTCGACGCGACCGCCACGAGTGCCGCACCACCCTCCACCGCGTCAGTCCCGCCCGGGCCGGTGCCGAACGCGAGCACGAAGGCCGCAACCGCGAGGAGGATCGCGCCGGCCCCGGCCAGCAGCGCCGAGCGTGGGATGCCCGATGGCGGCGCGGCCCCTTGCGGGGACCCACCTCGATCGGGTGGATCTTCCAGCGCGCGCCAGGGCGTCAGGCTCGGATCCACGCGACCTCCGGGGCGGGATGGCCGGGCTGGATGACGCCGGAATCAGACGACGTCTCGCCACGTAGGGGGCACTTCCGACGAGGGCGAGACGTCGTGGGCCGAACCGTATCGGAGGGGCCTTAGCTGCGACTTATCGCTGGGTCCTTGACAGCGCACCACGTCCG
>JAXDKX010000405.1:0-7265 GCA_034666905.1 Chloroflexota bacterium
GCGGTCCACCCTGCCTGGCGCCGACAACGGATCGGCGAGCGGCTGCTGCTGGGCTTGCTCGATCTCGCCCAGGATGCCGGTGCCCACGAGGCGACCCTGGAGGTCCGCCTCTCGAACCTGCCTGCCCGCCGGCTCTACGAGAAGTTCGGATTCCGACCGGTCGGCCTGCGGCCGCGCTACTACAGCGACAACGGCGAGGACGCCCTGATCATGACCACGGACCAGCTGCAGGACACGCCGATGCGCGACCGGATCGCGCGGCTCCGCGAGGCCATCGACGCGGCCCCCGCCCCGGTTCGGCCGGCCACGGAGCCCGAGACGGGCTCGCCGACGGACCCGGCATGAGGCGTTCCGCATGACCGGCTCGCTCATCCTGTCGATCGAATCGTCCTGCGACGAGACCGGCGTCGCCGTCATCGAGGATGGCCGGCTCATCCGATCGAACGTCGTGGCCTCGCAGGTCGCGCTCCACGCGCCGTCGGGCGGCATCGTGCCCGAGGTCGCGGCCCGAGCGCACCTTCGCTGGATCGTGCCGGTCCTCGACGAGGCCTGGGCGGATGCCGGCGTGGACTGGCCGTCGATCGGGGCGATTGCCGTGACCTATGGCCCCGGGCTGGCCGGCTCGCTCCTGGTTGGGATCAACTTCGCGAAGGCGCTGGCGTGGGTCCATGACCTGCCGCTCATCGGGGTGAACCACCTCGAAGGCCACGTCTATGCGGCCTGGCTGCGCGACCCCGGAGAAGCCGACCGGCCCGACCCAGTCTTCCCCCTCGTTGCGCTCGTCGTGTCCGGCGGTCACACGTTCCTGGTCGAGATGCGCGACCACCTGAGCTACCGCTTGCTCGGCTCGACGGTCGACGACGCGGCAGGCGAGGCGTTCGACAAGGTCGGGCGGCTCCTGGGCCTCGGATACCCGGGCGGCCCGGCGATCTCCAGGGCTGCCGAGGGTGCGACGGCGCGTGATCGCGCCTTCCCGCGCGCGTGGCTCGGGAATTCGTCCGATTTCAGCTTCTCAGGCCTGAAGACGGCCGCCCGGAGGATCGTCACCGAGGCACGGGCGGACGACGGTCTTGCAGCCGATCCGGAAGCCCCGCTTCCCGAGCGAACGGTCGCCGAGCTCGCCTGGGGATTCCAGGACGCCGTCGTGGACGTGCTGGCGACCAAGACGATCAGGGCGGCGAAAACAGCAGGCGCCCACTCGATCGTGCTCGGGGGAGGCGTTGCCGCCAACAGCGCGCTGCGGGCGCGCCTGCTCGGCGAGGCCGAGACTCTGGGAATCCCGCTGATCGTGCCACGCCCCGCCCTGTGCACGGACAACGGGGCGATGATCGGTGCGGCCGGGGCTCGGCGATTCGGGGCCGGAGAGCGAGCGGGGCTCGAGCTGGATGCCCGGCCGTCGCTCCCGCTGGCCGCAAGGTGAACGCTCAACAGCCTCCACGGGTCGATCCGGCCGCCGTCCGGGCAACGCTTCGTGCCGCCGGGCTTCGCGCTCGCCACCGGCTTTCCCAGAATTTCCTGGCCGATCCAGACGTCCTCGAGGCCATCCTCGCCGAGGCGGACCCGCGCCCCGGCCGACGCATCCTCGAGATCGGGCCCGGACTCGGCCTGCTGACCGGCGGCCTCCTCGAGGCCGGCGCGGCCGTGACGGCCGTCGAGCTCGATCGCGGCCTGGCCGGCTTCCTGCGCGAGCGATTCGACGGGGCCGTGGCCTCGACCGCGCTCCGCCTGATCGAGGGCGACGCGCTGGACCAGGACCTGGTTCGCCTCGTCGAGCCGCCGTACGACGTCGTCGCCAACCTGCCGTACCACATCACGAGCCCGATCCTGCACGCGATGCTCGGACAGCCGCCTCGCCCCGAACGCCTCGTCCTGATGGTCCAGCGCGAAGTCGCCGAGCGGATCGCCGCGCCGCCCGGGAAGATGAGCTATCTCTCCGTCTTCGTGCAGTACCACGCCCGGGTCCGGATCGCCGTGAACGTCCCGGCGGCCGCCTTCGAGCCAGAGCCGGCCGTCGAGTCCGCCGTCATCGTGGTCGAGCCATATGACGCCGACGACCGGCTCGACGCCGAGACCGAGGACGAGCTCTGGCGGCTCGTCCAGGCGGGCTTCCGCGAGCGTCGAAAGATGATCCACAACGTCCTGTCGCGCCAGCTGCCGCTCGATGCCGGCCGCGTGACGGCCGCATTGGCCGCCGCGTCGATCGAACCGGACCGGCGTCCGCAGACCCTGGCGGTCGGGGAGTGGCTCGCCCTGCGCGAGACGCTCGGGCCGATTGGGCGCGACGGTCGTGGCCGCCGCGCCGAGCCATGAGCCTGCCGTCGACCGATCCGGCCCGGCGGTTGGCTCCGGTCATCCGGCTGGCGCCGGCCAAGCTGAACCTGACCCTGAGCGTGACCGAGCGCCGTACCGATGGATTCCACACGCTGCATTCCGTCTTCGTGCCGCTCGCGCTGTCCGACCGCCTGAGCCTGGGCCCCTCGGCCGCGGAGCGCGACAGCCTCCACGTGACCGGCTTCGACGCCGGACCACTGGCCGACAACCTGGTGCTCCGTGCCATCGCCGCCGCGCGCGCCGCGGTGGGCAGTGGCTGGCCAGGCGGTCCCGGCCCGGCCCCCGCCCTCGCGGCCCGGCTCGAGAAGCGAATCCCGGTCGCCGCCGGCCTGGCCGGCGGCTCGTCGGACGCTGCCGCGACCCTGGACGGCGCGCTCGAGGCCTGGGGCGCCGAGCTCGATGCCGAAGCGCGCCTGGCGACGGCCGCCCGGCTCGGCTCGGACGTCCCGTTCTTCCTGGCGAGCGGACCGGCGCTCGTCGAGGGTCGAGGCGAGCAGGTTGCCCCGCTCCATGGCCTCCGCGGCCACCCTGGGGTGCTGCTCGTGACTCCGGCGATCGCGGTTTCGACGCCGGCCGTCTTCGAGGTCTTCGACGGCCTCGGCGGCCGGGGGAACGAGGCCACCCGGATGTCGTCCAACCACATCGCGGAGGAGCTGCGGTCCGGGCTGTCGGCGGCCGACCTGGTGGCGCGCGCAGGGGCGCTGACGGTCTCCAACGACCTCCTCCAGGCGGCGCTCATCCTCGTGCCGGCCCTGGTGCCGTTCCGTCGAGGGCTGACCCGGCTGCTCGGCCGCCCCATCGGGCTGTCCGGCTCCGGCCCCACCCTCTGGGCCCTCTATCCTTCGGAAGCCGAGGCCGACGCCGCGGCGGATCTCGTCCGCGTCGCCGTGCGCGAGGGACGGCTCACCGCACCGGGCTCGGCCGCGCCGTTCGTCACCGCCACGGCCATGCTCACCGTCGCCAACGAGGAGAAGCAGCCATGACCCGCCACCCGGTCACGACCACCGGAGCTCCAGCCGCGATCGGGCCGTATAGCCAGGGCATCGCCACCGATGGCCTGCTCTTCACCGCCGGGCAGGCCGGATTCGATCCGGCGACCGGGCAGCTCGTCGAGGGCGGCATCGAGCCCGAGACGGAGCGGGTGATGGCCAACCTGACCTCGATTCTCGATGCCGGCGGCTGCACCTGGGACGACGTCGTCAAGACCACGATCTTCCTCGTCGACATCGGCGACTTCGCGGCGGTCAACGCGATCTATGGCCGGTTCGTGTCGGACCCACCTCCGGCACGATCCACGGTCGGCGTCGACGCCCTCCCGAAGGGCGCCCGGGTGGAGATCTAGGAGGTCGCCCGGCTGCGCAGTTGAGGCCGCCACGTTCGGTTGACACCTTCGAGGAGGCGCCCCTACGATGCGCCGACCCACTGATGACTGCTGATCCAATCGAGCCGGACCCGGACCGGGTCGGGAACGACGACCGCTCCCTGACCGTCGGCCGCCGGCGCCGCTCTTCGTGAGCCCCCCAAGACCCGCGTCGACATCGGCTACGATCGCCGTGGTCCTGGCCGCCGGCCTCGGGACCAGGATGCGCTCGACGACCCCCAAGGTGCTCCACCTGATGTGCGGTCGCCCGATGCTCGACTACGTCCTGGACGCCTGGGCGAGCACCGACGACGGCGCGGCCGGTGGCCCACCGGTGATCGTCTATTCGCCCACCGTGGCGGCGATCGCCGAGGCCATCGCCGGGCGCGCCACGTTCGCCCTCCAGGACGAGCCTCGCGGGACGGGCGATGCCGTCCGTGCTGCCCTGGCCGCCGTGCCGGACGAGGCCGCGGAGATCCTGGTCCTGTCTGGGGATGTCCCGCTGGTGACCGGCGCCGACCTCGACCTCATCCTCGAGGCGCGCCGTGCCGACGACGCCGCGATCGCCCTTGCCAGCGTCTTCGCCGCCGAGCCCGCCCAGCTCGGGCGCGTGGTGCGCGGCGGGTTCGGCACCGTCGAACGGATCGTCGAGGCCAGGGACGCCACGCCCGAGGAGCTGATCGGCAACGAGACGAATGCCGGTCTGTACGCCTTCGACGCCGACTGGCTTCGCCGGCGAATCGGGGCGCTCACGCCATCGCCGGTGACCGGCGAGCTGTACCTCACGGACCTCATCCAGCTCGCCCGCGAGGACGGCCGGATCGTCAGCGCGATCGGGTTCGAGGACGACGGACGGTTCGATGGGATCAACGATCGATCGCAGCTCGCCGCAGCCGAGTGGAGCCTCCGCGTTCGCCTCAACGAGGCGCACATGACCAACGGCGTCACGATGCGCGATCCCTCCACGGTCTACCTGGACTGGGGCGTCGACCTCGGCGTCGACGTGACGCTCGAACCGAACGTGATCCTGCGCGGCCACACGAGCGTCGGCGATGGCAGCGTCATCGGCTCTGGTAGCCAGCTGGTGGACGCCACGATCGGGCAGGGAGTCGAGGTCTGGGCGAGCATCGTCGAGTCCGCGACGGTCGAAGACGGCGCCACGGTCGGCCCGTTCAGCCATCTTCGGCCGGGGAGCGTCGTCGGCGCGGGCGCCTCGGTCGGCAACTTCGCCGAGCTCAAGAACACTCGACTCGGCGCGGGCTCCAAGCAGCACCACGTGAGCTATCTCGGGGACACCGAGGTTGGCACCGGGGTGAATATCGGGGCCGGCTCGATCACCGCCAACTTCGACGGCGCCAGGAAACACCCGACGACCATCGGCGACGGTGCGTTCATCGGGGTCGACACGATGCTCATCGCCCCGATCGCCATCGGCGAGGGCGCCCGGACGGGTGCCGGGGCGGTCGTCACGCGCGACGTGCCGCCTGGCAAGCTCGCCGTCGGCGTGCCCGCACGGATCCGCGAGCCGCGGTTGAAACCGCCAGCCGAGGGCGGGGCCGGCTAGATGGAGACGCTCGGCCAGCTGATCGTGATCGTGGTCCTGACCCTCTTCGAGGGGGTCTTCGTGGCCGCCGAGATCGCCCTCGTGACGGTGCGTCGAACGCGCATCGACCAGCTCGCCGACGAGGGACACGGCGGGGCCTCGCGCGTGAAACGCCTGATCGCCCAGCCGGGGCGGTTCCTGGCGGTCACCCAGATCGGCCTGACCTTCATCGGCTTCCTCGCCTCGGCCTACGCGGCGGTCAATCTCACCTCGAGCCTCAAGGCGGCGTTCGAGGCGACCGGCGTCTCGTTCCTCATCTCATCGGCCGAGGCCCTGGCGCTGATCATCGTCACCCTCCTGCTGGCGTTGTTCACGATCGTCTTCGGCGAGCTCGTGCCGAAGAGCCTGGCGCTTGCCCATACCGAGCAGTTCGCGCTGCGCCTCAGCGTCGTGGTCGAGGTCCTGCTGCGGATCCTGGCGCCGCTGGTCTTCGCCCTCACGGCGGTCACCAACACCGTCTCGCGGGCCCTTGGGGCGGGCGACGTGCCACCCGGCGGCGTGATGAGCACCGAGGAGCTGAAGATCCTCGTCGAGCGCGGCGGCGAGCAGGGGATCCTGGAGGCCGAGGAAGAGCAGATGATCCACGCGGTCATCGAGCTTGGCGACCAGCGCGTCCACGAGGTGATGGTCCCGCGGATCGCGATGATCTCGCTCGCGGTCAACGCCACGATGGAAGAGGCGATCGACACCGTTGTCGACGAGGGCCACAGCCGCATCCCGGTCTACGAGGAGACGATCGATGCGATCGTCGGGATCCTGTACGCCAAGGACCTGCTGCCGTTCCTCAAGAATTCGGCCGGCGATCCGCCGGCGCTCCGGACGCTGCTGCGGACGCCGGTCTTCGTGCCCGAGTCGATGAGCGTTGACGACCTGCTCCACGAGTTCCAGCGGCGCAAGGTCCACCTTGCGATCGTGCTGGACGAATACGGCGGGACGGCGGGCCTGGTGACGATCGAGGACCTGCTCGAAGAGATCGTCGGCGAGATCCAGGACGAGTACGACGAGGAGGAGCCGCTCATCGTCTCGCTCTCCGACGACGAGGCGCGGATCGATGGGCGGGCCGATGTCGACGACCTGGCCGACCTGTTCGACATCGAGCTCGGCCTCGAGGACGCCGACGAGTACGACACGGTCGGCGGGCTGATCTACCACCGGATCGGGGGCGTGCCCAAGCCCGGCGACCAGGTCCTGGTGAATGGGTTGACGTTGACGGTCGAGACGACCGATGGCCGTCGGGTTGGCAAGGTCCTCGTGGTGCGCAACCGCGACGCGCATGGGCCCGAGGACGACGAGGCGGATCGCTAGGCGTTGATGACCGAGACGATGATCCCCTCAAGGTGCTCGCGAGCCGAGGGGCTCACGGAACCGGCTGCAGCGAGCTCAGCGAGCGCTTCGTCGCGGTAACGGCGAGCCTGGTCACGCGTGTACGCACGGGCGCCGGTCCGTTCGAGGATCGCGACGATCTCGGCCACCCGGTCCGCGTCCGGCTCGGCCGATGCGTAGAGCGCAGCCAGGCGCTGTCGATCCTCGGGGCCGGCGTGCTCGTAGGCGTAGATCACGGGTAGCGTCTTCTTCTTGTGTGCCACGTCCGAGGGTTCCTTGCCGGTCGCCTGCTCGGCGCCCCAGATCCCGAGGAGGTCGTCGTTGAGCTGGAACGCGAGGCCCAGCGCCCAGCCGAAGGCCCGATAGCGGGCGATGACGGCTTCGTCGTCCGTCGCGAGGAGCGCACCGCTTTCGATCGACGCGGCGATCAGGGCCGCCGTCTTGCGCCCGATCATGTCGAAGTAGAGGTCGACCGTCATGAGCGCGTCGGACCCGCTCATCGCGATGTCGAGGTACTGCCCCTCGCACAACGCCAGGCAGGTCTGATCGAAGAGGCGCATCAGGCGGAGGACCTTCGCGTCCGGGAAACCGAGATCGGTCAGTCGATGGAGCGCGATGCGCGACAGGCTGAACAGGGCATCCCCGGCG
>JAXDKX010000406.1:0-3478 GCA_034666905.1 Chloroflexota bacterium
AGATCCCGGCGCAGTTCACCAGGATGTCGATGTGCCCGTGTTGGCGGGCGAGGTCGGCGACCATCGCATCGATTGCGGCGTGGTCACGGACGTCGAGCGCATACAGGACCGCTCGATGGCCTGCCGCCATAAGCTCAGTGACGGCCTGCTGGCCGCGCTCGGGCACGACCTCGACGACGGCCACCGTGGCACCGGCCTCGGCCAGCACCTGGGCGAACGAGCGGCCCATCCCCTGGCCTGCCCCGGTCACGATCGCGACGCGACCTTCGAGCGACCCGGTCATCCTCTACCTCCGGCTTGGCTCGGATCGAAGTCCACAGGTGATACGATCATCATACGTCTTGAGGTGACTCAGTGCTCGTCCCACTCGCGCCACTCCTCGTAGACGCCCGATCGGGCGGCTACGCAGTCGCAACGTTCACGGTCTTCAACTTCGAGACCGCGCGCGGGGTGTTCGAGGCGATAGAGCTCGAGGGTGTCCCCGCCGGCGTGTCCGTGACCCGAAGGATGACATCAGCCATGGACTTTGAGGGCCTGTCGGCGTACCTCGTCGCCCGGGCCGAGGCGGCGGACACGGAGATCGCCCTCCACCTGGACCATGCGACCGATCTCGAGCTTGTCCGTCGCGCGCTTGACGCCGGGTTCACCTCAGTGCAGTACGACGGCATCGGCATGGATCTGGCGGAGAAGGTCGCATCGACGCGAATGGCCGTCGAGCTGGCCGCCCCGTACGGCGCCTCCGTGGAAGCCGAGCTCGACCACATCGGCCGGACCGGGGTCGAAGTCGGCGGATCCCTGACCGAGCCAGCCGAGGCCGCCTCGTTCGTCACTGACACCGGCATCGACATCGTGGCTGTCTCGGTCGGGACGACTCACGGCCTGGCCGAGGGCGAGGCGGTCGTCGATATCGCGCGGGTCGCGGCCATCCACGCGCTCACGCCCGCGCACCTCGCCCTGCACGGCGGGACCGGCGTCTCGCCCGACCAGCTCGTGGCCGCCATCGCGGCGGGCATCACCAAGGTCAGCTACTTCCACGGCATGGCCAACGACGCCCTGGAAGCGCTGCGGACGGCCATCGAGACGACGCCGCATGGCATGCTGGCAGCGGCCCTCGACGAGAGCCTCCGGCCGGCATTCCGCGACCGTTGCCGGCAGATGATCCGCCTCTTCGGCGGGCCGGGACGTCCGCCGGGCGGATGACCGTGCCGCTGGCGGTGCACCCATCGGAGCGAACCATCGATCTCCGCATCCTCGCCATTGACCTCGGGACCACGAACGCCAAGGCGGGCATCTTTGATCGCACCCGTCTGGTCGCGAGCGCGTCCGGCCCGATCCGGACCGCGTTTCCCGGCCCTGGTCGCGCCGAGCAGGATCCCGACGCCTGGCTCATGACGATCGCCACGACCGTTCGAGACGCATGCGAACGGACCGGTGCCGACGCGGTCGACGCCATCGCGCTGACCGCCCAGAGCGACAGCCTGGTGGTCGTCGGCGCAGACGGAAGCGCGATCGGTCCGAGCCTCCTCTGGATGGACGACCGGGGGACCTCCGAGGCCGAGCGATTCGAGCGCGACCTGGGGCGGCCGACGATCCATCAGCGCACCGGGCTCCGCAGTGCGGCCAACTACACCGGCCCGAAGGCCGCCTGGGTCAAGGCGGCCGAGGCGGACCGTTTCGCCCAGGCCCGCTGGCTCATGCAGCCCAAGGACTACCTGCACCTGCGGCTGACCGGCGTGGCGGCGACCGATCCGTCGAGCGCCTCGAGGACGTTGCTGTACGACCTGGACGCGGGCGCCTGGTGGCCCCAGGGGGTGGCGGCCCTCGGGCTGTCTGAGGCGATGTTGCCGCCGGTCGTGTCGAGCGCGTCGACCGTGGGCGGCCTGACGCCCGAGGCGGCCCGGCTCCTCGGTCTTACCGCGGGGATACCGGTCGTCGTGGGCGCGGCCGACCGCGCCGCCGAGGCGCTGGGCCTCGGGATCGGCGGCGAAGAGTGCATGATCTCGACCGGGACCGCAACCGGGGTCGCGTTGGCCGTGCCGCTCGGCGAGCGGTCGGGCGATGACCGGATCACGAGTCCCGCACATGCCGTCGCTGGCGAGGCCCTCGCCCTGCTCTCGATCCCGACCTCCGGCGCGATCCTCGACTGGCTCGCGGGCATCACCCGATCGCGCGGCCGCGACCCGATCCGCAGTCTGACCGACCTCGCCGCGACCTCCGAACCGGGCGCACGGGGCGTTTCGGTCGTCCCGACCTTCCACGGCGCCAGGTCATTCCGGTGGAGGTCCGGGGCCCGCGGCGCGATCGTTGGGCTCGATCTCGGGGCATCGCTGGCCGACCTGGCCCGTGCCGTGATGGAGGGCATCGCGTTCGAGGTCGCTGCCTGCATCGAGCAGCTGGCTCGTTCCGGGACCTCGGTGGTTCGGTCGCGGCTGACCGGGGGTGGCTTCGCCGGGCCGTTCGCCGCGCAGCTGATGGCCGACGTGACCGGCCGGCCCGCCCATCGATCGTCGGAGCGGGACGCCGCCCTTGCCGGGGCGATGCTCCTCGCGGGCCAGGCGTTGGGCGGATGGGACGACCCGCGGGCGCAGGCGGTCGCGCGGCTCGGTGCCAGCCAGATCTTCGAACCACGCCCCGAGGCGCAAGCCGCCTACGCCGTGGCTGCCGCGCGCTACATGGACGCGGTCGACGCGGTGCTGGGCCTCGCGGAGCGTCACGCGTCCGAGGATCCCGCGCTGCGCCAGCCCCGGTAGGACTGCTCGGCCTCGATCACCTGGTGGCCCAGCGGTTCGAGTCGGAGGTGCCCGGTTACGTCGCCGTGGACGTGCCAGCCGGTCGGGAGCGTGATGCGTAACGTGGTCGCCCGGCGGCGAAGGTTTGCGACGATCACGCGGAGCCGGTTGCCGGACACGATCGCGTAGGCGGCGCAACCACCGGTGGCCTCGACTCGGAGCAGGCGGCCCCCGTCGGTGGCGAGCGTCGCCTCGAGGATTTCGACAAGGGCGGCTGACGGCAGCACGCCGGCCGGACCAGCCGCCTCGAGGACCGTCAGCCGGCCCGTCGCGACCTGAAGGAGCCCGGCCAAGGTCCCGATCAGCCAGGCCGTTCCGAGGTCGCCGGCCAGCCGACCGTCGAAACGGGTCGCAGCCAGCCCGCGCTCCACGGGAGTCGCGTACGCGTCGAATCTCGGCCGGAACGAGCCGAGCACGTCGAGCGGACGGCCCGCCGCAAGAATGGTCGCACTCTCCATCAGGACCGGCAGGGTGGCGAGGTTCTCGATCACCGTGGCGGCGTCCGTCGCGTGGATCTGCGGCGTGACGGAGAAGGCGATCGCGTCGAGCGATCCGACAGGTACGTCCGCGGCCGCCAGCTCCGCATAGTTCGCACGCGAACCGCCGCCGACCTCGATCCCGGGCACGACCACCCTGAGCCGCTCACGCAGCGCGCCGACCCCGGATCCATCCGATGTCACGAGGCCGGC